>CAMPIK010000093.1 GCA_946886325.1 uncultured Shinella sp. | reverse complement strand
TCGGGATGCGTCTCGATCCCGCCATTCGCCACCACGAGAAAGCGGCCGTCCGGCGTCGCGGTCATGTCGTGCGTGCCGATGCCGTAGGTCGGAAACTCGCCGATGCGGCGATAGCCATCGGTGGCGTCATAGAGCCCGATCACGCCGCGGCCGCCGTCGAAATCGTTCTCGCTGGCATAGAGAATGCGGCCATCGGGGGAAAAGCAGCCGTGGCCGTAGAAGTGGCGGCTCTCGGCGGCATGCATCAGGCTCGGCGGATCCCGTCCATCGGGATCGAATACCATCGCGAATGTGCCTGGCCGGCGGGCGAAGGCGACGGCATGGCGCGAGACGGGATTGAAGGCCATGCCATGGCTTCGCGCGGGAAGCGCGACACGATCGATGATCTCGCCTTCTTCGCTGACCGTTGCGATGCCGTAGCGTCCGTCCGGCGCCATGAAGCCGGAGGCGTAGACGGCGTCGCTCCGCTCCAGCGCGAAGAGCCGGTCCGGCGCAAGCGTTGCCGCCCAGGCGGCGCCCGCCATACGGAGAAAGGCACGGCGATCAAGCGCCGCACTCCTGGCGATCGCGGCCGGGCCGCGCATCAGTCCCCGTCCGCGAAGGAGAAGCCGGCGCCGAGCCCGATCGCGCCGCCATAGTCCCGGTTCAGCCGGTCGAGAAGGTCGTTCATATTGAGGAGGAGGAAATCGAGCTTTGCCCGCCCGGCTTTTGATTCGACCAGTTCGTCCACCGGCTGGTTGACGTCGTCGGCAACGCGCAGCACCGACGTCATGACGAATTCCGCGGAGCCTGCGACCGACCGGAACTCGTCATCCAGCAGATCGGCCATCCGGGCCGTCTTCCAGAGGTCCTGAACGGCGCGAACATTGCCCGAAATGCTCGGGAACGTATTGTCCGACCGCCAGTAGATCGCCGATTTCGGCCGTGTCCGTTCATCCGGGCCGCTGTAGAAGGCCTGCAGGCGCTGGTCCTTTGTCGCCTCGACGCTGTGCACCAGAATGCCGAGCAGGCCGGTGACGGCTTCCTCGGCACTGCGATAGATCGGGTTGTCGGGGCCGGGATGCTTCCAGGCCTGTTGCACGCCATCGGGCTTCTCCCATTCGGCCGTCAGTTCGGCCGAGACGTTTTCCAGATTGCCGGCAATCGCGGCGCCATAGCGGCAGCGGAAGTTGTGCGGCGTTCGGGAGAGCGTCTCCGAACCCGTGCCGAACAGCACGAATTCGAGCGCGCCGAGGCCCTGCATCGCGACACTCTTGCCGGCCAGGCTTTCGGCATCCGTGGCGCTCTCGTCGGGCTTGGCGAGCAGCGCCTGCACCTGCTTCAGGCCGATGCTCTTGCGGTCGGGGTAATAGAGGAAGCGCTCGAAGCGGTAGTTTTCGATCGCCGGCCCGACGCGAACGATCTCGATATGGGACCACGCCTCGACGAGAGAATCGAACGCACCGCGCGCCGTTTGAAGGCCGTCCTCTGTCGGCGCCAGGCAGAGCGAGGACATCTGTCGCTCGGCATCGGCTGCGGCTTCATGCAGGTCGCGATAGCCGGGGCGAATGAAATCGTCCACCGCACGCTCCAGGACGCCGGGCACGGCCTCGAGCCGCATGGCGAAGGCCGGCGGCGCAAGCGTGGATGTCGCCAAAGCGAGGGCGAGTAGGGCGGTGCGGACCATCAGAGAGACTCCAGGAATGCGAGGAGGGCATCGCGATCGGACTTCGCCATGGCGGCGAAACGGTCTCGCGCGGCAGCCGCTTCGCCGCCGTGCCAGAGGATCGCTTCGGTGAGATTGCGCGCGCGCCCGTCATGCAGGAAGAAGGTATGGCCGCTGACGGTTTGCGTCAGCCCGATGCCCCAGAGCGGCGGCGTGCGCCATTCGCTTCCCGTCGCAAGGCCGACCGGCTGTCCGTCGGCGAGGCCTTCGCCCATGTCGTGCAGCAGGAAGTCGGAATAGGGCCAGATGAGCTGGAAGGCATGCGCCTTGTTGCCGGCGTCGCGCCGCGTCACGAATTTCGGCGTGTGACAGCCCGTGCAGCCGGCTTCGTAGAACAGCTTCTTGCCGCCGAGCGTTTCGGCGAAGCTCGCCTTGCGCCGGGCCGGAACCGCAAGGTTTTCGGAATAGAAGGTGACGAGGTCGAGCACCGGGTCGGGCGCTTCCGTATCGCCGAGACGCGGCTGAACGCCGACCGGCAGCGCGAGACAGGCGGCCTGGCTGTCGGTGCAATCGCCGTGGCTGCGGTTCACCTCGGGCGTCGAGATGCCGATATCGCCGGCAAAGGCCTCGGCGGACTGGTGGCGCACCGTGGCGTTCTGCGCCTTCCAGCCGAAGCGCCCGAGCACCGGGTCGCCGGTTACAGGATCGCGCGTCACTGCCGCCTTACCGCTGAGGCCGTCGCCGTCCTTGTCGTCGGGATCGGCCAGCGCCAGGATATCGGCCTCGTGAATGGCCTGGATCAGGCCGAGACCGATCATCGGCTGGGTCACGCGTGGCGACAAAGTCGTCGCGGGGTCGAGCTCGCCATAGGCAAGGTCTGACACGGAATAACGCGGCCGGCGAAGCGACACCGTCTCACCGCCCGCCAGCGTGATCTGTTCCTCGGTATAGTCGATCGCCATCCGGCCTTCGGCGGCAAGGCCGGGCACGGCCAGATCCTGCAACTGGCCGCCATAGGTCGGGTCCGGCAGGCTCATCAGCGCGAGCGCGTCGAGCTGCGCCTGTTCTTCTGCCGTCCTCGCGGGACGGGCGAGCCGGAAGAACATCGAAGTTGCGTCACTGTTTCCTTCCGGAGGATGACCGCGTCCGTCCTTCAGATGACAGGTCTGGCAGGCGCGCGCGTTGAACAGCGGGCCGAGCCCGTCGGAGGCCTGCGTGGAAGAGGGCGAGGAGACCCAGAGCTTGCGGAACAGCGCATTGCCGAGCTTGAAGGTCTCTTCCTCCTCGAAGGTGAGGTTGGCGGAGAAATGCGAAAAGCTGTCCGCCGTGATGCTGGCGACGGAGGTCGTCCCGCCGCCCGACATGGCCTCGTATTTCTCGGCCTTGGCGAAGTTCCTGGTCGGGCGCGTGACGGATTGAACGCGCTTCCTGTCCTTCGCCGAAAGATCGTCTCGCGCGGACAGGGGCAGCGAAAGCGTCGCCTCTGCACCCACGGCGCCCGCCGTGACGAGAAGCAGAAGGGCGGCGGGGATCAGGCGTTTGACCGTTGCCTTGTTCATTCCGGAGATCAGGGCCGCGCGCCGGAACGCGCGGCCAGCCTTTGCATGTGCTTATTGGAAGACGGCGTTAGGATTATCCAGGCTGTCGGAACCTTCAAGCTCAATCGTGCCGATCTCGAGGGACGAAATGACGCGCTCGATCGTCTTCGTCTGGTCGATCAGCCCGTCGATCGCTGCCTGCACGACGGCGTTGCCCTCCGCGTTGCCTTCGCCGATCATCTGGTCGTAGGCTTCCGTGGTCTCGGCGCGCTTGGCCATGGTCTCCATGGCGGCGACCGTCGTTGCCAGCTTGCCCTTCAGTTCGGTGTCGAGCGCCGCATCCTTCTCAGCCACGAGCTCGGAGAGCGAGGGGCCGGTCATCTTGGTGCCGTCGGGACGTGTGTATTCGCCGGTATAGGCCGTCTGGATGCCGACGGCATCATAGAGGTGCGAATTGTGCGTGTTGTCGGAGAAGCAATCATGCTCTTCTTCCGGATCGTGCAGCAGCAGGCCGAGCTTCATGCGCTCGCCGGCCAGTTCGCCGTAGGAGAGCGAGCCCATGCCGGTCAGCATGGCCGAAAGACCGGCCTTCGGGTCGGCGGTGACCGCTTTCGTCGCTCCACCTTCTGGTGCCCAGGCCGCGACCATTTCCTCGAGGTCGCTGATGAGCAGCGTCGAGGCGGCTTTCAGATAGGCCGCGCGGCGGTCGCAATTGCCGTTGGTGCAATTGGCGGTGTCGAAGTCGGTCGCCGCGCGGTTGCCGGCACCGGCGCCGGTGCCGTTCAGGTCCTGGCCCCAGAGCAGGAACTCGATCGCGTGATAGCCCGTGGCGACATTCGCCTCGACCCCGCCGGCCTCCTGCAGCGTGCCGGAGAGAAACTCGGGCGTGATCTTGGAGGCATCGACATCCTTGCCGTCGATCTTGATCGTCGGGTTGGCGACGACATTGGCGGTGAAGAGCGCGTTCTCGTCGCTCTCGGTGCCGTAGCTCGCATCGACATAGTCGATCAGGCCTTCGTCGAGCGGCCAGGCGTTGACCTTGCCTTCCCAGTCATCGACGGCGGCGTTGCCGAAGCGGTAGACCTCCGTCTGCTGGTAGGGAACGCGGGCCTTGAGCCACGCTTCGCGCGCCGCCTTCAGGGTCTCGTCCGTCGGTGTGGCGATCAGGGCGTCGATCGCGGCATCGAGTGTCTTGGCCGCCGCAAGCGAGTCGGTGAACTTGGCGTGTGCGATCTCGGCATAGTGCGTGACGACAGCCGCCGGCTCGGTGGCCGCATGGGCGGATTGAATGGAAAGGGCCGACGTGGCCGTAAGCAGCGCCAGGGCGGCTGCGCGGATGATGGCGTGTCTCATGATATCTCCTGGTGTCCCGATCAGGTTGCTCCCCCTCCCGGCCTCTTCATCCGTTGCGGGGAGGGCGACGGACCGGGCGCGGCCCGGCTGGCGCCGGGTCTTAGGTCTTCAGGCACCCGTTACATGAAGCAAATGCAATCTGGTGTCAAAGAGTATAGTTTAGAATGATTTCAGATGCTGCGTTCGAGACCGATTTGTGCCGGTCTGGAGGCGTCGCCGCCTGCAGCGCAAAGCCTTCGGCGAAGAGACGACCTCTTTGTCGTTTACTGCACAAAAATTGTACGATATGGCTGAATTATAGTCACAACAGCCGACGTTCATGCGCAGACATCTCAAGCACTATCTCCATCGCCACGAACCACGCGGCGACACCCTCAGCCACCTGAAATCCGGTCTCGGCGCCATGATCGCGCTGGGTGCCGTTGCGTTGCTGTCGATCGAGACGGGCGTTCCGCTGCTGATTGCGCCCTTCGGGGCATCGGCGGTGCTGCTCTTTGGCCAGGCGTCGAGCCCGCTCGCCCAGCCGGCCAACGTCATCGGCGGCTATGGTATCGCGCTTGTCTTTTCGCTTGCGGCCGCTTTCGCCTTTCCGGGCGATGCGCTGGTCGCGGTCGCCGCCGTCGGCCTCTCGATCGCGGCCATGCTGGCATTGCGCGTGACCCATCCCCCTGCGGGCGCCGTGCCGCGGGTGGGCTATGCCTCGGCTCTGGCGCCGGGCGAATTGTGCGAAGTCGTGCTCGTCGGCAGTTTCCTGCTCGTCGCACTTGCCGTGCTGCATCACCTCATTCCGCCGCGCCAGCAATATCCTGTCCGCGTCGACTGAGACCCGTCTCGGACGTTTGGATGCGTGCGTGGCGCGTCAGGCCTTGCGGCCCATCGCGCAGAAGAAGAAGCCGTCCGTGTCGGTCGCGGCGGGCGTCAGCGTCACCGTCTTCATGTCGGCGGACCAGGGCTGGGGCTTGTCGGCTCCAAAGAGGTCCTGCCAGACCTCGCCGGCCGACAGGATCTCGAATTCCGGATTGTTCTCGCAGAAGGCGTAGACCTGGTTCTCGTTTTCCTCCGGCAGCACCGAACAGGTGACGTAGAGCAGGAAACCGCCTGGCCGGACGAAGGTCGCGGCATTGGCGAGTGCCGCCTCCTGCTGAGTCAGCCGCTCCTCGAGGTTCTTTTCCGTCAGCCGCCATTTCGTATCGGGCCGCCGGCGCCAGGTGCCGGTGCCGGTGCAGGGCGCATCGACGAGAACCCGGTCGAAGCGGCCGGAGAGTGCAGCAAGGGAGGCGATGTCCTCGTGAACCTGCACATTGCGCGTGCCGGCCCGCTTCAGCCGCTCGATGATCGGCGCCAGCCGCTTGCGGTCGGTGTCGTAGGCGTGAACCTGCCCCTTGTTGTTCATGGCCGCCGCCATGGCGAGCGTCTTGCCCCCGCCGCCGGCGCAGAAGTCCAGGACCTGCTCGCCCTCCTGCGCGAAGACGAGGTCCGACACGATCTGCGACCCCTCGTCCTGCACCTCGAACCAGCCCTTCTGGAAGGACAGTTCGGCCGTGACGTTGGGCAGCCGCGAGGCGCCTTCGCCGGCGGGAATGCGGATGCCGAAGCGCGCCAGCGTCGTGGCGGTCGCCCCATTGCGTTCCAGCGCCTTCAGCACCTTTTCGCGGCTTGCCTTCAGCGTATTGGCGCGCAGGTCGAGCGTCGGCCGCCCGGCAAGCGCCTTGGCTTCGGCAAGCCATTCTTCGGCGAAGTTCGCCTCGAAGGAGGGTTGCACCCATTCCGGAATGTCGCCCTGCACATTAAGCGGCGCATCGTCGAGGCTTTTCGCGGCATAGGCGGAAAGGCGCGCCGGATCGGGCATCGCGGGTGCGAACTTGTCACCGTCGAGTTCGGCGGCAAGCCTCTCAGGGACAAAACCCCACTGGCGGAAGAGAACGGCGAAGCCGAGGCTCTCCGCGCTGTCGTCGTCCATCAGGAAGGCGTGCGACAGCTTCATGCGGAGCGCGTCATAGACGATGTTGCCGATGGCGGCACGATCGCCGGAGCCGGCAAAGCGATGGGACAGGCCCCAGTCCTTCAAGGCGTCGGCCACCGGCCGTTTGCGCGCCTCGATATCGGCAAGTACCTCGATGGCTCCCGCGAGCCTGCCACCCAATCGCATCTCAAGTCTCCGTTTGTGCCGTGCTGTAGCGGCCAGGGCGGAGAAGAGCAAGGGCGGCCGGGCCGGGGAGGGTCAGCCGATGATCTTGTAGCAGACCTTCGCGTGACCGGAACTGATCATGCCGATATGGGCGGCGGCGGCCTTGGAAAGGTCGAGCACGCGGCCGCGAATGAAGGGGCCACGATCGTTGATGCGGACAACGACGCTCTTGCCGTTGCGCGCGTTCGTCACCTGCACCTTGGTGCCGAAGCGCATGCTGCGATGAGCGGCCGTCAGCTTGGCCGGGTTCATCCGTTCGCCGGATGCCGTGCGCGAGGTCAGCGCATACCAGGATGCCCGGCCGCAACCATCGGAGGCCCAGGCAGTAGATACGGAGGTGACGCTGGACGCTGCACCGAGAACGAGCGCAAGCGCGACAGTAGAAGGCTTGAAAGTCATAGATCTGTTGGTCCCTCAAAGAGCAGTTTCAGATACTGCTGATGAAGGTCGCCCTATCCCGGCGAAAAATGGCGAAAACGTGCCTCAACCGATCGCCAATTCTGGCGATAGCGGCGATGCGGCATTCAATCGCCTGCGATCTTCTGCGTTCCAGGCAACAGCGGTGATGCCGGAAAATACTTCCGATTCAACGCCGAGACTTCACAATGCTTGCCTCGCGAAATGCCGCCGGCCCAGCGTCAGAATTGGCAGAATTATTTTCTTCGCGACAGGTGAGCAGTGCCCCAAATCGAAGGAGCCGTAGCGCTGGATCGCGCAGCGGTTGTATTGATCCGCACCGGAGCCCTCTGCCTTTAGCCGCGCCAGTTTCCGGATTGCCACAGATCGGCAAGCGAGACCCGGTAGTTCGGATAGTGGAATCGAAAGCCGAGGCCGCGCAGGCGGGCGTTCGAAACCCGCTTGTTTTCGCCGTAGAAGGAGCGAGCCATCGGCGAAAGTTCGGCGGTATCGAACGGGATTTCGGGCGGCATTTCGGCGCCCATCAGCCGGGCGGCTTCCTCGACCACATCCTGCGGCGGCGCCGGTTCGTCATCGGTGATGTTGTAGATGCCGCCGAGCCTGTTGTCGGCAAGGAAGACGGCGGCGCGGCCGATGTCCTCGACGCGGATGCGGTTGAACACCTGGTCCTTCTTGATGAGGCGCCGCGCCTTGCCGTCGGCGATGTTGCAAAAGGCGTTGCGCCCCGGACCGTAGATGCCGGAAAGCCGCATGACGGAAACGGGAAGGCCGCGCGTTTCGCCGAGGCCGAGCCAGCGGTTCTCGGCCTCCACCCGCTCGACAGAGCGCGCCGATACCGGGTTGAGATCGGTGTCCTCATCGACCCAGGCGCCCTGAT
>CAMPIK010000092.1 GCA_946886325.1 uncultured Shinella sp. | reverse complement strand
ACCGCAATACGAATGCCGTTGCGATAGACGTGCACCCGCTGTTCGGCGAGCGAGACGATAACCGCGACAGGACCGGTTCTCTGGCGCTCGGGGTGCCAGGTGAATTCACCGGGCTTGAGCGCCGCGATCTCCTTGATGACCTCCCCCGCATGTCCTTCGGCGAGAAGGAACGCCGTGGAGAGGCCGCCAAGGACGACATGCCTCCTGGATAGGCCGAGGCGGGCATTTTTCGCTGGTGTCACCCTCGTTTCCTTCGCTGGCGATTGATCGGCGGACTGGACTATTGCTGCAACTTTTAGCCTGAACCGACAACGGCAAAAATCGGAACAAGCCGGACTTGCGCCACTTAACACCTGCCTGTGACCTGGATTAATTCCTTAGCTCGCAAACGTCTCCGCACGATGAACCTCGCGTCCGCCGAGCAGTGTCAGCAGCACCTCCGTGTCGCCGATGTCGTAGACGTCGCAGGTCAGGATGTCGCGGTCGAGAACGATCAGGTCGGCGAACTTGCCGATCGACAGCGAGCCCGTCGTCTCGGCGCGCCAGGCGGAGGCTGCGGCGTGCGTCGTGTAGCCCTTGATGCACTGTTCGCGCGTCAGCCGCTCTTCGGGCAGGAAGACCGGGTGGTCGCCGCTCTTGCGCGGCGGCTGGCGGGTGAGCGCCGTCTCCATGATCTGGAACGGGTTCAGCGTCGAGACGCCCCAGTCGCTCGACAGCGTGTGCAGCGCGCCGGCGTCGATCAGCGAGCGGAAGGCATACATCCAGTTGCCGCGCGCCTCGCCGACCATCGGCAGGGCGACGTCGGTGACCGAGGGCTCGTGGCGCGCCCAGAGTGCCTGGACATTGGCGACCGCGCCAAGTGCTGCAAAGCGCGGAATGTCGGCGGGGTCGATGCACTGGATATGGGCGATCTGGTGCAGGCTCGGCCAGAGGCCGTTCGCCTCCTTCGCGGCCTGCAGCCCGTCGAGCGCCGCCCGCACGGCGCCGTCGCCGATGACATGCACATGGATCTGGAAGCGCGCGGCATCGAAGGCGATGAAGAGCTCCTTGACCTGCTCGTAGCCGAACATCAGCGGCGCATTGCCGCCGATGGCGTCGGAATAGTCCGTGAGCATGACGGCCGTGCGGTTCTCGATGACGCCATCCAGAAAGAACTTCGCCGAGTGGATGCGGAACATGTCGAGCCGGTTCTCGCGGCGGAGCGCCTCGACACGGGCAAGCGCATCGGCCGTCGTCTCTTCCGGGAAGACCTTGGCGGTGGCGCAGATGCGCACCGTCAGGTCGCCGGCTTCAGCCAGACCGCGATAGACGCGGGCGTGACGCGCCTCCACCAGCGCATCGAGCACGCCGGTAATACCGTGCCGGTTGCAGAGCGCCTGCCCATAACGCACGCCATCGGCATAATCCGCATCCGTCACCTCCGGCATGCGCTCCTCGACCCAGTTGACCGCGCTTTCATGCAGCATGCCGGTCGGCTCACCGCGGTCATCGAGAACGAAATGGCCGTTCAGCGGGTCTGCTGTGCCCTTTACGAGGCCGACCGCCTCGATCGCCTTCGTGTTGATGCAGGCATTGTGGCCGTCGGAGGCGAGGATGAAGCAGGGCCGGTCCGGCACGGCGGCATCGAGCACATGCCGGTCGAGATTGCGGTCCGTGAAGATGCCCGTGTACCAGCCGACGCCGTTGACCCAGGCGGAATCGGGGCGTTTGGCGGCGAAATCCGTGAGCATCGCCTGAAGCTCCGGAATGGTGCGCGCATCGTCGAGATTGGCGGTCATGCCATAGTGGTAGCCGGAATCCTGCAGATGGATGTGCGTGTCCTGGAAACCGGGCAGCACCAGCCGTCCGCCGGCATCGACGACTCGGGTCGATGAACCGGCGAGCGCGCGGATGTCGGCCGTGGAGCCGAGCGCGGTGACCTTGCCGGCGACGGCGGCCAGCGCCTCGGCGCGCGGCGTCAGCGGGTCCATCGTGACGATGTCGGCGTTGATGACGATCAGGTCCGGAATGGCCATGGGTGGAACCTCTGTTGCGGTTTTTCTGTCACGCGTCTTCCGGCGTCAGGCCGGCGGCCCCGCGCCGGCGGATGATTTCGGAGAGGATGACGAGAAGGGTGGAGACGATCAGGATCACCGATCCGAGCGCCAGCATGGAGGGCAGCTTGTTGGGGAAACGAAGCTGGCCGTAGAGGAAAACCGGCAGGGTCGGCTGGGTGCCGCTCAGGAAGAAGGCGAGCACGAACTCGTCGAAGGAGGTGATGAAGCACATCAGCAGGCTGGAAATCACCGCCGGCAGGATGAGCGGCAGCGTCACGCGCCGGAAGGTGCCGAGCGCCGTCTCGCCGAGATCGCGCGATGCCTCTTCGAGGCTCCTGTCCAGTCCGTCGAGGCGCGACATCAGCACCATGACTGAGAACGGCAGGCAGAGCACGACATGGGCGATGGTGATCGACCAGAGCGAAAGCCCGACGTCGAGGATGCGGACCAGGATCACGAGGAAGGCGACGGCGAAGACGATCGACGGCACGACGAGCGGCAGCATGACGGTGGCGAGCAGCACCCCGCCGCCGGGCAGCAGCCTTCGGGCGAGCGCGATCGACAGCGGAATGCCGATGGCCGTTGCCGTCACCGCGGCGATGGCGCCGACGAGGAGGCTGTTCAGCAGCGAATCCAGCATCGAGATATTGGCGAACATCGCGTCATAGTGCTTGAAGGTAAAACCCTTCAGCGGGAAGACGGCGAAGGTGTTGTCGTTGAAGGAGAAGATCGGCAGCAGGATCGCCGGCGCATAGAGGAAGACGAGGAAGATGCCGGCGTAGAGATTGAGGAAACGGAAGCGGCGCGTCATGCGTCAGGCGCTCCGTTCGCGCAGCTTGCGGTAGCCGATCGCCCAGAGAAAGAGCGCGCAGATCGCGGCAATGACCAGCATCATGACGATGGCGACCGCCGCTCCCAAGGGCGCATTGTCCTGCTTGAAGAACAGCGTCTGGATGGCGTTGCCGATCATCGTGCCGCCCGGCCCGCCGACAAGCGTGGGGGTGACGTAGTCGCCGACGGTCGGGATGAAGACCAGGAGCGCCGCCGAAACGACGCCCGGTAGAGACAGCGGCAGGGTGATGCGCCGGAAGCGCGTCCAGCGGCTGTCGCCAAGGTCGGTCGCCGCCTCCAGCAGCGTTCGGTCGATCTTTTCCAGCGAGACATAGATCGGCAGGATCGCGAAGGTCACCCAGGCATGGGTCAGCGTCAGCGTCACGGCGGCGGGATTGTAGAGCAGAAATTCCAGCGGCTTTTCGATAATGCCGAGGCTCATCAGGCCGGAATTGATGGCGCCGTTGAAGCCGAGCACGATCTTCCAGGCGAAGACGCGCAGAAGGTAGCTCGTCCAGAAGGGGATGGTGATGAGGATCAGCCAGACGACCTTGTACTTCGTCACGCGGAAGGCAAGGAAATAGGCCATCGGGTAGGCGACGAGAATGACCGCGACCGTCGCCGTCAGCGACATGACAAGCGACTTCAACAGCAGGATCGCCGGCACGGGATTGGCGAGATGGAAGGGGATGCCGAAATAGACCGTGGGCTTGTCGGATGGTTCGATCACGCTCCAGTAGTTGGCAAGCGTCGGCGTCGTGTCGATCGTGAAACCGGTCTGCGTCCAGAAGCTCAGCGTCAGCAGGGCGATAAGCGGCGCCGTCAGGACAAGGACCAGCACCGCCACGAGGCCGTAGCCGGCGATGGCCCTGGAACGAATGGCGGCGCTGCGGCGCTGTCTGGGTCTCATGACACGGGACCGCTCCCTAGAGCTTCAGCGCCTTGATCTCCTCCCAGACCTTCGTCTGCTCATTGACGACATTGCTCGGCTGCGGCTCGAAGAGGATCGCGCTCTTCATGTGCTCGACCGGGTCGGTGATGCCCATGGCCTTGACGACCTCCGGATTGGCGATCTCGAAGGATTTCATGTTGGCGTGGCCGTAGCCGGACCCGTCGATCAGCGTCTTGCCGGTCTCGGGCGACAGCCAGGCGTCGATGAAGTCATAGGCGAGCGAGACGTCGGCCTTGCCGGAATTGAGCAGCGTCATGCCGCAGAACCAGGTGAAATAGCCTTCCTTCGGCTTGGCATAGACCGCCTCGATGCCCTGGTCCTTGAGGTTCTTGACCGTGTCGTTCCAGGCATAGGCGGCGACGATCTCGCCGGATGCCAGGCCCTGCTGCAATTCGGTCGCGTCGGACCAGAGGAAGCGGCTGTTGTTGACGGCCTTGGCGCCGAATTCCTTGGCGGCCTGCAATTCCGCGCCGACGAGCAGGTTGGCCTCTTTGTAGCTCATGCCCTTGACCATCTGGCCGATGGCGATGACGAGCGGATCGTCGAGCATGGAGACCTTGCCGGCAAAGGCGTCGTCGTAAAAAATGCCCCAGGTCTCGCCGTCCTTGAAGGCATCACCGATGAGATCCGGCCGGTAGGCGATGCTGGCATTGCCCCAGTCGGCCGGCGCCATGACCACGTTTCCGTCGACGACCACGCCGGCCGCCGTCTGGAGCGCCGGGAAGACGTCCTTCCAGTGGGAGAGGCGGCTGGTGTCGATCGGTACTGTCAGCCCGGCTTCGACGAAGCGTCCGACGGAATAGTTGCAGGGATGCATGACATCCGCGGCAAAACCGGCGCGGACTTTTGCGAGCGCCTCCTCCTCGCCGCCGAAGGTCGAGAAGTTGGGACCTGCCCCGTGTTTCGCGACATAGGGGCCGAAATATTCCGGCGCGTCATAGCCGGTCCATTCGAGGCAGGTCAGCACTTCCGCGGCCTGGCCGAGTTTCGGCATGAGGGTGACGCCGACCCCGAAGGCGGCGGCGCTTTTCAGAATGTCGCGACGGGAAACCCGTCCCGATGCCATGCGGTCGATGAACGTGATGCGCTGCATGTGCTCCCCTCCAGTTGTTTCGTCTGGATT
This sequence comes from uncultured Shinella sp., assembly GCA_946886325.1. Next base: position 3,089 of record CAMPIK010000092.1, on the reverse strand, counting down.
TTGATCGAACAAGCTAGGGAGATTTTGAATCGGGAGTCAACTGATATTGAATCGCCGCTCAATATGTTCAGGGGCGCTGGCCGCTGATCCAAGGGCGCGGGATCACGCGGTATCCCGCCGAGGCGCCTGCATCCAGGCGCGTTCCCGCACGAAGCCGAGCAGCGTCTCCGCCGACATTGGTCGCGCGAAGGCATAGCCCTGGAGCGTGTGGCAGCCGAGGTCGCGCAGCATGCGGGCATGTGCCATCGTCTCGACGCCTTCGGCGACGATCTCGATGTTTCGCGCACGGCCGATCTCGATGATCGAGCGGACGAGCTGCTGTTGCGAGGGCGAGCCGAGGATCGGCATGACGAGCCGCCGGTCGATCTTCAGCCGGCGCGGCGACAGTTCGAGAAGGCTGACGATCGAGGCGTAGCCGGTGCCGAAATCGTCGATCTCGATCTCGATGCCGAGCGCCTTGATGTCGTCGATGGCGCTGCGAAGCCCATCGTCGGCGCTGTCGAAGGAGATCGATTCCAGCAGCTCGAACGACACCGAGCCGGGCTGGATCTGCAGCGCCTTGAGCTTGGCGATCAGCCGTTCGTCCCTGAGCCGCTGGCAGGACACGTTGACGGAGACCTTCGGGATGCGCAGGTCGTTTGCCTGCCACCGCGTGTACTGGAAAAGCGCCTGGTCGAGGACGGCCTCGTCGATCGCCGGTACGACGTTGAGGCTGTCGGCGATCGACAGAAAGGCATCCGGCGCAAGCAATCCGCGATCGGGATGCTCCCAGCGCGCCAGCGCCTCGACGCCGACGATTTCGAGCGTGGTGGCGTCGAACTGCGGCTGGTAATGGGCGACGAATTCGCCGCGTTCGATGCCGCGCAGGATTTCGTCGCTCGTGCGCTTGGTCTGGATCGAGTTGAGCCGAAGCGCATCGTTGAAATATTCGACGCGGTTGCGGCCGCGCCGCTTGGCTTCGTAGAGCGCCAGGTCCGCGTTGACCAGAAGCTGCTTCGGCGTCTCGTCGGTCGATGCGCGCATGGCTACGCCGACGCTCGCGCCGATGCGGCATTCATGGCCGTCGAGCACGATCGGTTCGCTCACCATCCGCACGAGACGCTCAGCCAGCGTCACGAAGTCGGCGCTGGTGCGCGCTTCGGTGGAGAGCAGCACGAACTCGTCGCCGCCGATGCGGGCGATGAAGTCGCCATCGGCAATCGTGCTGCGCAGAACGGTCGCCGACCGTTTCAGGATCTCGTCGCCGGCGGCATGGCCGAGCGTATCGTTGATTTCCTTGAACCGGTCGAGGTCGATATGGAGCAGGGCGAGCGGCGTGTCGCGCTCCTCCGCATCCGCAAGCTTCTGGTCGAGATAGCGCCGGTTCGGCAGGCCAGTCAGGGCGTCGTGCAGCGAATTGTGCTCCATCGCCCTGCGGGCGTTCTCCAGCTCGCGGTTCTGCATCTCCGTGCGTTGCTTCGCCTGCCGGAGTTCCTCCTGCAGTTCGATGTCCGCCGTAATATCCCAGTTGGCGCCGATGACGCGCTTGGAGCCGGATGGCGTGCGGTAGGTCATGCCGTGGGCGCGGATATGCCGGATCGATCCATCAGGCGCGACCACGCGAAAGCCGGTGCGATATTCGCTGTTGCCGTCGATCGCCGCGGCGAAGACGCGTTCGGCTTCGGGAAGATCGTCGGCATGAAGCGCGGCGCGCCAGTCTTCATAGCCACACACCGCCTTGTCCGGCGACACGCCGTAGAGATGGCGCATGCGGATGTCCCAGTAGAGGCTGCCGCTGGCGACGTCGAATTCCCAGACACCGACCTTGGAGGCATCGAGCGCCAGTTCGAGCCGCTGCGAGAGGGCTTCGAGCTTGTCCTCGCGATCCTGGAGCGCCGCTATATGTTTCTGGCGCTCCTTCATGAGATAGCCCGCCCAGTAGAGCGGTGCCACGACGAGGGCGGCGAGAACGGCAAGCAGCGAGCGGAAGGCCCATTGCGTGCCCGCCTGTTGTTCCCAGCCCGTGCGCGGCATGGCCGCCATCATCCATTTCTCGTGGCCGAGATCGATCGACATGCGGATCGGGTCGTTCGACAGCACGGAGATATCGCCTAGAAAGACCTTTTGCAGGACGCCGGACGAAGACTGGTTCACGATCGCGACCGCGATCGGCAGGCCGGGCCGCGTCACGCCGCTGCGCTCGAGCAGTTTGTCGAGGTCGATGACGGCCGAAGCGATGCCCCAGAAGCGGCGATTGCCGTCGGCCTCGTCTTCGTAGACGGGATAGCGCGCGATCAGACCGCGGCCGCCCTGCACGAGATCGACCGGGCCGGTCAGCACCATCTTGCCGGTGTCGCGCACGAGCATCGCGGCGGCGCGCTGGGCCGCGTTGCGATTGTAGTCGAGGCCGAGCGACTTCTCGTTGCCCTTGAGTGGGAAGACCCGGGTCACCACCAGTCCCGGCGCGAGCGCCAGGTTGCGCAACTGGCTGTCGTCCTCGAAGGTGCGCCTCGCTAGGTCGTCGAAGCGTTCCTGGCTCATATCAGGCTCGCTCGACAGCGTCGCCACGAAACCCTGCACCAGCTTGACGTCGCCGCGGATCTTGCCCTCCAGATTGGAGCGCAGCACCGACAATTGCCGCGTGACATAGGAGCGGAGATATTCTTCCTCGAGGCTGTTCTTTTGCCGATCGGCAAAGACGACGGCGACGCCAACGGCCAGCGTGATCGCAATGGCCGGCAGATAGTGCTGCCGCGCCCGAACGAAGGTCCGGACAGCGACAATCCGCAAGAGAAAAGACTTCATCCGCAGCGTCGAGACCCCCGTCATGTCCGCTATGTTTCTTCTGGGCATATCCGATCAGTCTAGGAGCAAGAGCTTAATAATCGCTGAGCAGGCCGGAAATCCGGCAGAAAGCGCCGTCCGGACGGTGTCGGGAGCCCGCGCATGACGGGTCGCCGGCGATTTGACAGCCTTTGCGCCACTGCCTACAGCATTCCCGAAATCGGAGACGAAGAGGGGCGGACATGCGAATCGTGGTCACGGGACGGGAAGGTCAGGTCGTGCGGGCGCTGATCGAGGCGGGGGCGGTGTCGGGCGATACGATCCTG
>CAMPIK010000091.1 GCA_946886325.1 uncultured Shinella sp. | reverse complement strand
CAGCACGCTTGCAGCACCGGCACCGGCGGACACCGCCGCCGTTGCGGCGTCGAAAGCGGCCTGCGAGCCGCGGCGCATGCCTTGGCCATGGTCGCCATCGCCGGCTTGCGCATCGATGCGGCCGAGTTCGGCTTCAGCGTCCTTCAGCGTTGCCGCGATGCGGCCGATGATCTCGGCGATGCACTGGCCCGCCGCCCTGCCCGCCTCGTCGGCCGGGCCGAAGACCGGCGCCGCATCTTCTTCCGGAATGGGATCGGTTGCCGGCTCGGTGCGGATTTCGCCGCCGCGCTTCAGCACAGGCGTGTCGCAGGCAGCGGTCCAGTAGGTTTCCAGTTCGTCGTCCAGCCACATCAGCGTCAGCGAGCAGCCCTGCATGTCGAGGCTGGTGACATATTCGCCAGCCTCCGGAGCCACGATCTCCAGCCCCGCTTCCTTGAGGAGCGAGGAGACCGTGGTCCAGAGAACGAAAAGTTCTTCATATTTGGTGGAGCCGAGACCGTTCAGCAGCGCCGCGACGCGCGTCGTGCCGGCCGGGCGTTCGGCGAGCAGCTTGCCGGTCAGAAGTGCCGCGAGGTCTTTCGCGGAGACGACGTTCTCCTCCTTGATGCCGGGCTCGCCATGGATGCCGAGGCCGAGCGCCATCTGGCCCTTCGGCACGGTGAAGAGCGGACCGCCGGCGCCCGGCAGCGTGCAGCCGTCGAAGGCGACGCCGAAGGAGACGCAGCGATCGTTGGCGTGACGCGTGACGCGCTCCACCTCGTCGAGCGACAGGCCCGCCTCGGCGGCCGCACCCGCAACCTTGAAGACGACGAGATCGCCGGCGATGCCGCGACGCTTCGCGTGTGTATCAGCCGGCGCGCTTGCCACGTCGTCGGTAACAGGCACGATACGGACATCGATGCCTTCGGCGCGCAGGCGCTCGGCCGCGACGCCGAAGTTCAGCACGTCGCCGGCATAGTTGCCGAAGCCGAGCAGGATGCCGCCGCCATGGCTCGCCTGCCGGCAGACCCGCGCGACGGCAGCCGTGGACGGTGAGGCGAAGACGTCGCCTGCGACGGCGGCGTCTGCCATGCCTGGGCCGACATACCCTGCGAACGCCGGATAATGACCGGAACCACCGCCGACGACGACCGAGACCTTGCCCTTCGGCACCTTCGTTGCCCGCACGACGCCGCCGCGCACCAGCCGCACATGGCGGCTGTAGATGTCGGCAAAGCCCGCAAGCGCGGTCGTGGCAAAATCCTCCGGAGCGTCGAAGATCGTCGTCATGGTGTCCGTCCCTGGCGTTTCTGGTTGGCTGGCGCCTATCCGGTGAAACAGGATCACCCGAAAGACGCCATCTTTTCGTTTGGCGCATTGTCCGACGCCGAAGCGAAGCCGCTTCGGCTGGAAATGCTTTAACTGCGCGGCAGGATGCGCCGCAGGTAATCGCGGTTGGCGGCCGTGACCGTCAGCCCGTCGCCGCCATAATGTTCACAAAGGAAGGCACTTTGGAACCCGTGCGCCAGCGCCATGCGGATCGCGGCGCGGTAGTTGATGATGCCCGATTCGAGCGGCGCCGGATGGGTGACGATCGCCCCGCTCACCGGATCCTCGACGCGCGTGTAGTTCTTGACGTGCCAGAATTTGGCATGGGGCGCGACCTTCTCCATCATCTGCTGCCAGTGTTCGACCGGGCGGTGCAGGCGGATGAGATTGCCGAGATCGGCATTGATGCCGACATTCGGCAGGCCGACTTCCTCGACAAAGCGCACGGAACTGTCGGCCGTGCCGAGATAGGTGTCCTCGTACATCTCCAGCGAGACCTCGATGCCGAGTTCCTCGGCGTGGCGGCCGAGTTCGCGGATGCGCGACACGGCCTTCTGCCAGATCGCCGGATCGTCCGGGTTCTTCGCACCGTCCACCGTCCAGAACCACAGCGCCTTCTTCTGCGCATCCGTCAGCGGCTCGAAGAGACCGAAGGAAACCGCCTCGGCACCGATCGCCTTCGCCGTGTCGATGACGCGGTGACCATAGGCGAGATATTCGTCACCGTACTTCGCGTCGATGACACTGCGGCGCGAGGTCGAGATCGCCGGGACGGTCAGTCCGAGCGACCGGACGAGGGCCATGAAGTCGTCGCGGCGGGCGGGCGTCAGGTCGGCAAGGCGCAGCCAGCTATCGGTCGGGTCGAGTTCAGTGAAGCCGACATCGACGATGTCGTCCAGCGTCACGGCCCATTCCTCGACCGACTGGTCCTGCACCGAACGGCCGTCGGGAAGCAGGTTCGGATACTGGATCATGGCGGCCGCGATCGGCCAGGTCTCGCGGTTCCATTTGCGCGGGGCGGCGGTCATGGCAGGCTCCTCGATGAATTGGGTACGGTGTTGGTGCCGGCGGATCAGACCGCCGGCTTGCCATTCTGGCCGGGTTCGACAACGCCGAGCCTGCGTCGGCGCGAGATGCCGAAGAGCCAGAAGACGAGCGGCGACAGAAGAAGCGCCAGGCCGATCAGCATCAGCGACGTGACGAGCCCGTTCGACCAGAAGATCGAGAGGTTGCCGTTCGACAGCAGCATGGACTGGCGGAAGGCATCCTCGGCCTTTTCGCCGAGCACCATGGCCAGCACCAGCGGCGCCAGCGGATAATCCAGCTTCTTGAAGATGTAACCGAGCAGGCCGAAGGCGAGCACCAGCCACATGTCGGTGATCGAATTGCCGACCTGGTAGGCGCCGGAGAAGATGACCGCGACGATGATCGGCCCGATGATCGAGAAGGGAACGCGCTGGATCGAGGCATAGAGCGGGCCCGTCGCGATCACCAGGATCACGGCGACGATATTGCCGAGATACATCGAGGCGATCAGGCCCCAGACGAAATCCGGCCGGTCGGTGAAGAGCGTCGGGCCGGGGGTCAGTCCCCAGATCATCAGGCCGCCCATCATGACGGCCGCCGTCGCTGAACCCGGTACGCCGAGCGCCAGCATCGGCAGGAGCGCCGAGGTGCCGGCGGAATGGTCCGCCGTTTCCGGCGCGACGATGCCGCGCGGATCGCCCTTGCCGAACTCGGACTTGTCCCTGGCCGAGCGCCGGGCGACGCCGTAGCTCATGAAGGAGGCGGCGGTCGGGCCGGCCGGCGTGATGCCCATCCAGATGCCGATGATGGTGGAGCGGGCGATGGTGAACCAGTAGCGCGGCATCTCAAGCAGCGTGCGGCCGATCTCGGCAAGCTTGACGCGCGCCTTGATGCCCTCGAAGCGCAGGCCCTCCTCCGTCGTCAGCAGCAGTTCGCCGATGCCGAAGAGGCCCATGACGGCGATCAGGAAGGAGACGCCCTTGATGAGTTCCGGAATGTCGAAGGTGAGACGCAGGTTGCCGGAGATCGTGTCCATGCCGACGGAGGCGAGCGCAAAGCCGATCATCATCGAAACCAGCGTCTTGAAGGGCGACTGCGCGCCCATCGAGATGAAGCTTGCGAAGGCGAGGAAATAGACCGCGAAATATTCCGGCGACGAGAAGCGCAGCGCGAAATTGGCGACCCAGCCGGAGAGCAGCGTGATCATCACGACGCCGGCCAGCGCGCCGATGCCGGCGGAGACGAAGGCGAGCGTCAAGGCACGGCTCGCCTCGCCGCGCTTCGCCATCGGATAACCGTCGAAGGTCGTCGCGACCGAGGAGGGTTCGCCCGGAATGTTGAAGAGGATCGAGGTCGTCGACCCGCCGAAGAGCGCACCCCAATACATGCAGGAGAGCAGGATGATCGCCGAGATCGGGTCCATCGAGAAGGTGAGCGGCAGGAGCAGAGAGACGCCGTTCGGCGCCCCGAGGCCGGGCAGCACGCCGACGAGAATGCCGAGCGTGACGCCGAGCATCATCAGCAGGATATGGTTGAAGCTGAGCACATGGGCGAAGCCATCCATCAGCAGACCGATATTTTCCATGTCTTTCCTCCGAAGACAGGAGACCCGCCGGGATCAGTAGATCCCGAAATAGGCCTCGACGGGACCCTTCAGGAGCGGAACCTTGAAGCCGATCTCGAAAATGACGAAAAAGAAGAGGGCGACAGTGACGCCCGAGGCGAGACCCGCCCACCACTTGTAGCGGCCCTGGAAGATCATGGCGCCCGCGATGTAGAGCGCTGTACCGATATAGAGGCCGAGGAAGGTGGCGACCGCCGCAAAGGCGACCAGCGGCACGAGAAAGCCGAGCACCACCTTGAAGCGGGCCGCATCGATGAAGATCTCGCCCGATCCGCGATGTTTCACGAAACTGAAGACGAGGTTCATCAGGCTGCCGAAGATGATGAGAAGCCCGATATAGAAGGGGAAATATCCGGCATCCGGGCCCATGTCGGTCCAGCCGGCGCCCGCCTCGACGGAGCCATAGCAGACGGCAACGCCGAAGGCGCCGGTCAGGAGGGCAACGGCCGCTTCCATGACGAAACGGGAAAGCCCGGTCGCGCTGTTCTCACGCATGGATCAGACCTTTCTGAAGGGTGCGGACGCCTTTCGGCGCCCGCGCGGAACCTTGGGAGGTTCAGTTTGCCAGCCAGCCTTCGCGCTTCAGCACTTCGCTGACCGCCGTCTCGTCGTTCTTGATGAAGGACACGAAGTCGTCGCCGGCCATGAAGCTGCCCGACTGCGAGGTATCAGCGAGGTATTTCTGCCATTCCGGCGTCTCGGAGACCTTCTTCAGCATGTCGGCATAGAAGGCAACCGCCTCCGGTTCGACGCCGGCGGCCATCCACACGGTGCGCGGCATGGCATAGGTGTCGATCGGGATGCCGGATTCCTTGCAGGTCGGGATGTCGCTCCAGCCCTGGTCGCCGACGACCTTGGCATCACTCTTCAGCTTCTCCGCCTTGAAGACGCAGACGGGCTTGACCATGCCGGCCTGCCACTGGCCGAGGTTTTCGCTCGGATTGTTGACATTGGCCGCGACGTGATCGCCGGCAAGCTGCACGGCCGCCTCGCCGCCGCTCTTGAAGGGCACGTAGCCGATCTCAGTGCCCGTCGTCTCGTTGATCATCGAGGTCAGGATCTGGTCGACGTCCTTCGACTGGCTGCCGGCAACCTTCATCTCGCCCGGCGCCGCCTTGGCCTTGGCGACGAAATCGGCCGCCGTCTTGATGTCGGACTTGCCGTTGACCCAGAGCACGAACTCGTCCGACGCAAGGGCCGCGATCGGCGTCAGGTCGGCTGCGGTATAGGGAACCTTGGCGCGGACCGGCAGCAGATAGGCATTGTTGGTGCCGAAGGTCAGCTTGTGCGCGTCGCCCTTGGCGCCGGCCGCATAGACGAAGCCTTCCGCGCCGCCGGCGCTGCCCTTGTTGACGACGACAACAGGCGCCTTCATCAGCTCGTACTTGGCGATGATCGACTGGATGGTGCGGGCAAAGATGTCGGTGCCGCCGCCGGGGCCTGCGGTGACGACGAACTCGACCGGGCGCTGCGGCTCGAATGCCAGTGCCGGCATGGCGACGCTCGATGCGGCTGCAAGAATGCAGGCGGCAATAAGGGACTTCTTCATCTTACTCTCCTCCGTTGGGATGAAACCGGCACGCGAGACCTCCTCCATGCCGGTATACGCTGAAAACCTCGTGAAATCAGGCCGCCGCGGACAGGGCGGCGGCTTTTTTCGCCATGCGGGCGGCCAGCAGCAGCGCCTCGCGGCTGGCGCCGACATCGGCGATGCCCTTGCCGGCAATGTCATAGGCGGTGCCATGGGCCGGGGTGCAGAGCGGGAACGGCAGGCCGCCCATCATGGTCACGCCCTTGTCGAAGCCCATGAGCTTCATCGCGATCTGGCCCTGGTCGTGATACATCGTCATCACCGCCTGGAAGCCCTCCTTGAGGGCGCGCAGGAAGACTGTATCGGCCGGGAAAGGCCCCTCGACGTCGAAGCCGCGCGCTTTCGCAGCCGCAACCGCGGGCTCGATGATGTCGATCTCCTCCATGCCGAAGGAACCGCCGTCGCCGGCATGCGGGTTGAGGCCCGCGACAGCGATGCGCGGATTTTCGTAGCCGGCATTCTTCAGGCAATTTGCGGTAAGCTCGATCTCGGCGAGGATCGCCTCGACCGACAGGGCCGCCGCCACGTCCTTCAGCGGAATGTGCGAGGTGACGCGGGCATTCCAGACTTTCTCCAGAACGTTGAACTCGCGCACCTTGCCCGTGAAGCCGATGACATCGGCGACGAAGCGGATCTCGTCGTCATAGCCCGGATAGGCGTAGCGCATCGCCTTCTTGTTGAAGGGGGTGAAGCAGACCGCCTGGGCCTTGCCCTGGTCGGCAAGCTGCAGCGCCGTGCGGAAATTGGTGGTGGCGAAGGTGCCGCCGGCAAGCGTCGCCTCGCCGCGCGCGACATCGGCGGGATCGAGATGGCCGAGATCGATGAAGACGTGACGGTCGCCCGAGGCCTTGCCGAAGGTCTCCAGCGTCGCCGTCTCCAGGTCGAGCGTGAGGTTGGCCGCAGCGGCACCCTCGTCGAGAATGCGGCGATCGCCGATCACGACCAGATGCGCGGCGTCCCTGACATCACCGAGCGCGATCAGCCGGGCGGTGAGTTCGGGGCTGATGCCGGCCGGGTCGCCCATGGCAAGCGCGATCACGGGCCGCGCTGCGTTTGCGCTCTTTGTCATGATGAAGCTCCTCCGCTGCATTCTGTATGCAGCATTCATAGAACAGTCATGTTTCCGCATCAAGTCTTTTGTATTCTGTATGCAGCATTTTTTATTGACGCGGTTCGGGGCAGTCTCCATGCTTTGCCGAAAGCGGCCGAATCCAGGGACGCACACGGGGAAGACCGGGAAGGCGCAGGCGAAAACGATGGATGAAATCAGCACCTTGATCGGGAGCGACAGCGGGCCGGGTCCGATCCGGCGGACCGCGCTGCACGACACGCTCGTCAGCCATCTGCGCGACATGATCATCGAAGGGCGGCTCGAACCCGGCACGCGACTGCACGAGGGCCAGCTCGGCGAACAGCTTGGCGTTTCCCGCACGCCGCTCCGCGAAGCGATCAAATTTCTGGCGAGCGAGGGGCTGGTCGAGCTCGTGCCGAGCCGGGGCGCCGTCGTCAAGCGCTTCACGCCCAAGGACGTGAAGGACATGCTGACGCTGCTCGAAACGATGGAAGAGCTTGCCGGCCGGCTTGCCTGCCAGAATGCCAGCGACGCCGGCATCGCCAAGGTGCGCGCCCTGCACGATGCGATGATCGACCGCTACAAGGCCGGCGACCGCCTGCATTATTACAAGCTCAACCAGGCGATCCACAGCGAGATCGTGCTGATCGCCGACAATGCGCCGCTTTCCGACATCCACGGCATGCTGCAGACGCGGCTGAAGCGCATCCGCTTCGTCGGCCATGAAGGGCCGGAAAAGTGGGCGGCGGCCGTTGCCGAGCATGAGGAGATGATCGTGGCGCTGGAAGCGCGCGACGCGGCGAAGCTCTCCGAAGTCCTCGGCCGGCATCTGCGCAAGGCCTGGGACCGGGTGCGCGACTCGCTCTGATCAAGCTCCGGCTTGTGCGGACGGGCTTTGCTTCGTACCATTGGCGCATCGAACGGCAATGGCGGGAGGAGGCCAGACGGTCCGTGAAGTCTCGTCTCGCACTGGTTCTCTGCCTCGTGCCCATCCTGGCGATCGGCCTTGCCTGGTATGGCTACGACGCCGCGACCAAGAGCTACATGAACAGCGCATCGGCGCGCGCCAACACGGCGCTGCGCCTTGCCGTCTCCGCGCTCAGCGGCCATCTCGGCCGTTACCAGGCGCTGCCGGCGCTGATCGCCGATCATGACGACATCAAGGAACTGGTGACGCGCCCGCGCGACCGGCGCCTGCGCGATGCGGCAAACCTCTACCTCAAGGACATCAACGGCCTGCTCGCCTCGTCGGACATCTATGTGATGACCACCGACGGCGACACGGTCGCGGCCAGCAATTTCGATGGTCCGGCGAGCTTCGTCGGCGAGAATTTCAGCTACCGGCCCTATTTCCAGGATGCGCTGGCGGGCCGACCGTCACGATTCTACGCGCTCGGCACCACCTCGCTG
>CAMPIK010000090.1 GCA_946886325.1 uncultured Shinella sp. | reverse complement strand
CGGTCGCGAACACGACGGCGATATCCGGGCGGAATTCCCGCGCCTTGATTGCCAGCTCAGTGCCGGACATCGCCGGCAGCCCCATATCCGTCAGCAGGACATGGAAGTCGCCGGACCGCAGCAGATGCAAGGCCTCTTCGCCGGTGCCGGCCTCGACCACCTCGTGACCGAGCTCCTGCAGCATATCGGCCGTGTTCATCCGGATCAGGAAATCGTCCTCCACCAGCAGGATCCGCATCCGCTCGGCATCCGCCTTGGCCGCTTCGACATTCCCGCTGTCGTTCGGTGTAGATACCGGCTCTTTGTCTTCCATGACAGGCATCGGCGCGTTCCCGCCGCGCTCGCGTGCGTTCAGCACCTGCCGGATCTTCCGGGCCAGCGCCTCGCGGCTATAGGGCTTCGACAAGAGGTCCACGCCCGCGTCCAGCCGTCCGTCATGCACGATGGAGTTTTCCGTGTAGCCGGATGTGAAGAGCACCGCGACGCCCGGCAGCCGCTCCTTCGCCTTGCGCGCCAGATCGGCGCTGCGCAGCGGTCCGGGCATGACGACGTCGGTAAACAGCATGTCGATGGAAACGCCGCTTTCGATGACTGTCAGGGCACTCGCCGCGTCCTTCGCCTTCAGCACACGGTAGCCGAGATCGCCGAGCATCTCGACGACGGTGGCACGCACCTCCTCGTCGTCCTCGGCCACGAGGATCGTCTCGCTGCCGCCGGTGATCGGCCCGTAGTCGATTTCCGCAAGCCGGTCCTCGCTCTGGGTGGAGCGCGGCAGATACATGCGGATCGTCGTGCCTTCGCCGGGCTCGCTGTAGATCTTGATGTGCCCGCCGGATTGCTTGACGAAGCCGTAGACCATGGAAAGGCCAAGTCCGCTGCCCTTGCCGACGGCCTTCGTCGAGAAGAACGGCTCGAACGCCTTTTCGATGACGTCCGGCGTCATGCCGGTGCCTGAATCCGTGACGGCAAGCAGCACATATTGCCCTGGCACCAGGTCCGGATGCTTGCGCACATAGTCGTCGTCGATGAAGGCGTTGCCGACTTCGATCGTCAGCTTGCCGACGCCGTCCATGGCGTCGCGGGCGTTGATGGCGAGGTTGAGCACCGCATTTTCGATCTGCGAGGGATCGACAAAGGTGTTCCAGAGGCCGCTCGAGCGGATCGTCTCGATCTCGATCGCTTCGCCGATCGTGCGCCGGAGCATGTCCTCCATGCCGGCGACGAAGCGGCCGATATTGATGACCTTGGGCTCGAGCGGCTGGCGCCGGCCGAAGGCGAGCAACTGATTGGCGAGCTTCGAGCCGCGGCTGACGCCCGCAAGCGCGCTCGCGATGCGCTGCTCGGCCCGTTCGTTGCCGGCGACATCCTTGCCGAGAAGCTGGAGATTGCCCGAGACGACCTGCAGCAGGTTGTTGAAGTCGTGCGCGACGCCGCCCGTCAACTGGCCGATCGATTCCATCTTCTGCGCCTGGCGAAGCTGTTCTTCCGCCTGCTGCAGCGCTGCCGCCTGCTCCTTTTCCGCCGTGATATCGCGGCCATAGCCGAACAGGACACCGTCCTCTGACGATATGCGCCAGGAAATCCAGCGGTAGGATCCGTTCTTGTGGCGGAAGCGCATCTCGCGTTCGCGGACCTGGCCGTCATGCCACCCGCGCTGCCACAAGGCCGCGTCATCGGTGTCGAGGAATTCCAGGAAGCGCCTGCTCGTGACTTCACGCGGCAGATGACCGAGAACCGTGGTCCAGGCCGGGTTGACAGAGCGCAGCCGCTCGTCCGCCTCCATGACGACGAGAATGTCGCGCGCGTTGCGCCAGATGCGGTTCATCTCGGCGGTGCGCTCGTTGACCTGCCGCTCCAGCGAGTTGGCGATCTGCTGCAGTTCCTGCTCCGCCCTCCGTCGCTCGACGGCAACGCGGGTCCGCTCCGCCACGTCGCGGATGAAGGCGACCTCGCTGTCCGACCACTCCCGCGCATCGGCATGATTGAGGTAGAGGAGAGCGACGAGCCCCTCCTGCTCGGTCACCGGCATGTTGATGAAGGCCTGGGCGCTGATCGCCTTCAGCGCACTTGCCGTTTCGCGGGTGCGCGGGTCCTGCTCCGCGTCGGCGACGACCACCGTCTCGCCGCGCTTCAGATCATCGATATAGCTGCCATAGTCGCGAAAATTCAGCACGCCGGCGATCGTCTTGATTCCGGGCGCGTTCCAGTCGCGGTCGATCGTGATGGTCTCCTTGGCCATGTCGATCGTGCCGTAGCCGGCGCGGCTGACGCGATGGACCTTGCCAAGCACCTCGGCTGCCGCGAAGGCGATATCCGTCGGGTCCGTCAATTCGCGAAAGCGGTCGCCGAGGTCGATCAACGCGATGCGGCGAGCTTCCTCCGCCCGCGTCTCGGTGACATCGACATTGACGCCGATCATGCCGAGAAATTCACCACCGCCGCCGAAACGCGGCCGGGCATCCGTGTGGATCCTCCGATAGCTGCCCTCCTTGCGCCGGTAGCGCGCCTCGGCCGAAAAGGGCATCTGGCGGCGCATCGCATGCCGCATGATGGCTTCCAGTTCTGCACGGTCGTCGGGATGAACCGTCTCGCCCCAGTCGAATGTGTCGAGGTCCGCGGGCGCAACGCCCCAGAAGGCGCGCTTGGCCTCGTTGAGGTAGATGCATTTGCCGTTCTGGTCGCCCATCCAGAGCATCACCGGCGCATTGTCGGCGACCAGCCGGAAGCGGCTTTCGCTTTCACGCAGCGCCTCCTCGGCGGCCTTCTGCTCGGTGACGTCATGACCCTGCACGAAGATGCCCGTCACCTGTCCGTCGTCGCCGAAGATCGGCTGGTAGATGAAGTCGAGATAGCGTTCGTCGGGCGCATCGCCGTGGCGACGACGCAGGAGCACGCGGGCACCTCGGCCGACATAGGGACGCCGCGTTGCCCGCACGCGGTCGAGCAGTTCGACGAAACCCTGCTCGACGACTTCCGGCAGCGCCTCGGCAATCGGCTTGCCGACGACGTCGCGATTGTCGACGAGTTGCAGATAGGCGTTGTTGGCCAGTTCGAAAATGTGGTTCGAACCGCCCATGATGGCAACGAAGCCCGGCGCCTGTTCGAACATCTGGCGCAACCGGTCGCCCTCGTTCCTGAGCCGCTCCTCGGCTTTGACCTTCGCCGTCGTCTCGACCACGATCGCAATCACGCCCGAGGGTTTGCCGTCCTCGTCGAGAACGGGCGAATAGTCGAGGTTGAGCCACACATGATCCGGCTTGCCGTCGTGGCGGTAGAGCACCATCTCGCGGTCGGTATAGTTGAGCGTGCCGCCGGCGAGTACGACCTTCATGACATTGTCGTTGAAATCGGCGACTTCAGGCCAGGCTTCGCGAACCTTCACGCCGAAGATCTGCGGATGCCGGCCGCCGGAGAAAACCGAATAGGCATCGTTGTAGATCATGATGCCGTCTTCGCCCCACAAGGTGACGATCGGCAGGGGCGAGCGAAGGATCAGGCTGCACGTCGTCTTGAGGCTTTGCGGCCAGGTCTCGACCGGCCCGAGCGATGTCGCCGACCAGTCCCGCGACGCAATGATGCGCGCCGCTTCGCCGCCGCCCGCCAGAAAGGCATGACGGCCGGCCGTGTCGTCCGTGTTCGCGTCGTACCCGGTCATTCGATCCCCTCATTCCAACGCAAAACCGCGCGACGGCGTCCGGCACGCCCATCGCTGTTCGTCGATCTTATAGGACGGTTCCAGCGCCGAGCGAGATGCCCGCCCGAATATGTCCGTCGCGCGTGACTTAGGGCGCGGGCCAACGGACGTCAAAGGCGCAGATGCAGTCGTCAGCAAAATATCGTCCGGACGCGCCGGGAGGCGGAACATTGGCGGACGTGAACGCTTTATCGGCCGGGGCTTCCGCACAAGAAAAACCACACGGAGACATTCCAATGGCAGAGAAGACACTGAACGATCTCTTCTACGACACGCTGAAAGACATCTACTATGCCGAGCGCCAGGTGCTGAAGGCGCTGCCGAAGATGGCGCGCGCGGCGCAGGCGCCGGAACTCAAGGCGGCCTTCGAAAAGCACAAGGAAGAAACCGAAGGCCATGTCGAGCGCCTGCAGCAGGTGTTCGAGATCATCGGCAAGCGCGCGCAGGGCAAGACCTGCGAGGCGATCCAGGGCATCATCGCGGAAGGCGAGGAGATCATCGAGGACTTCAAGGGCACGGCCGCGCTCGATGCCGGCCTCATTTCCTCGGCCCAGGCCGTCGAGCATTACGAGATCACGCGCTACGGCACGCTGAAGGCCTGGGCGCAGCAACTCGGCCACACCAAGGCAGTGAAGCTGCTCGACGCGACGCTGAACGAGGAATCGAAGACCGATGAGGCGCTGACGGGTCTTGCCGAGACTGCGATCAACGCCGCCGCCCAGAAAAAAGTGGCCTGATACGGCAACTCCCGAGGTGCGCCCCGACAACGCGGCGCACCTCGCCTGACGACAAAAGGCAGCTCCCTTAAGCCAGCCGCAAGTTTGTTGCGCCAGAATTGCCCCTTCGAGAACAGTCGGGGCCTGGTTTCCATTGAACTTGCGTGTTGTGGCGGGACGGGATGTCGAAGTGGTTGAAGAGGGCGCGCCGGGCGCCGGGCCGGCGGACGTCTGGCGCGAGGCGCGCCGGCGACTGGCAAGGGCCGGCCATGACCACTATCACGTGCGCCATCAGGTGACGGGAGCGGCGATACCCCGCGACATCGCCTATTTCGCCATGCAGGTCGAGTTCGTGGCCAACACGCTCCTCACCATCGTTCCGATCCCGGAAGATTACCGGGAAGACCACTATTGGCCGCGACTGCCGGAGCGCGGTTGACGGCGCTGCCACCGCAGCACCTCGCAAGCCAAATTGATCGGAACCTTAACGGCGCCATTGCATTTTCCCCCGTCGAATTTCAGGGAGAACACGATGCAATACATGTATGTGCCGACCGACGTCTATGCGCGCTTGGAACAGGAATGGAATGCCATCCGGCGCGGCGATCGCAATGAGAGGCCGCAGGTCGAGCTACCCGCTGGTGTAAAGCTGGATCGTCCGGTCGAAGGCCGAAAGGTCGGCTCGGACGCAACGACGGCCCGCCCGACACATTTTCAATGAAATGATCAAGGGAAGGGCTGCCTGCCGTCAGGCGGCCCGCGTGACCTGCACGCCGAGTTCCCAGACCGGCTTCAGCGTCGGGAAGGTGCCGGTCGGAAGCTGGCCGGCATAGGTCTGGAGCGCGCGACGGACGCCGGAGGGGCGCTCCACCTGTGCACCGGCGGCGTAGGTGAGGAAGAGAACCGAGAAGCCGATGACGTTGATGGCGAGAGCGAGGGTTTTCATGGCGGTGGACTTCGTTTGGGGTTGCCGTTTCGTTGAAGCCACTATCGCTCCGTCGTCGCCGCCGCGCCGTTCCCCAGGAAACACCGCCCGATAGCTTCCGGAGAAATCTCAAGATTGTTGGAGATAGGATCGCCTTCTTCGCCATCCGCGCATCGCCGCGTGGGACTTCCCTGATCCGCGCGCGGTGGTAATGTCGCGCGACAACAAGGGGGAACGGCAATGGAACTGATCGGTCTGGCAATCGTGGCCGTGGTCGCGCTCTATGCGATCGTCATCTACAACGGCCTGGTGAAGGCGCGGCAGATGAAGGAGGAGGCCTGGTCCGGCATCGACGTGCAGTTGAAGCGCCGTACCGACCTGATCCCCAACCTGATCGAGACGGTGAAGGGCTACGCCGCCCACGAAAAAGGCACGCTCGAAAATGTCGTCGAGCTGCGCAACCGGGCGCAGGCGGTGCCGTCGGGTGACGTCGCGGGCAGGGCGGCGGCCGAGGGCATGCTGAGCCAGGCGCTCGGCCGGCTCTTTGCGCTCGCCGAAGCCTATCCCGATCTCAAGGCCAACCAGAATTTCGCCGAATTGCAGCGCTCGCTGGAAACCACCGAGGGCGAGATCCAGATGGCGCGGCGCTACTACAACGGCGCGGCGCGCGATCTCAACGTCCGGGTCGAAAGCTTTCCTTCGAATCTGGTGGCAAATACGTTCAAGTTCGAGAAGGCGCCGTTCTTCGAGATCGACGATCCTGCCGACCGGGCGGTGCCGCAGGTCAAATTCTGATCCGGGAGATCCCCATGCTGCGCCTCGTCCTTGTCGCCCTCAGCCTCTTTCTGTCGGGCATCGGCGCGGCGCATGCGCTGGAGGCGATCGAGCGCTACGACAGCCGGATCGCGGTTGCGCAGGACGGCACGCTCACCGTGACCGAGACGATCGAGGTGACTGCCGAGGGCAACCAGATAAGGCGCGGCATCTATCGCGACTTTCCGCTCACCTTCGTCGACGGCGAGGGACGCAGGCGCGAGGTGGGTTTCAAGATCGTCTCCGCGCGCCGGGACGGTGCGGCCGAGCCCTATCACACCGAAAGCATCGACCGTGGCATCCGCATCTATTTTGGTTCCGCCGACCGCCTGCTTGAACCGGGCCGCCACACCTACGAGTTCACCTACGAGACGACGCGCCAGATCCGCTTCTTCGACACGCATGACGAACTCTACTGGAACGTGACCGGCACCGACTGGGCCTTCATGATCCACGACGTGACGGCGACCGTCACCTTGCCTGATGGCGTCGAGGCGCAGGAGATCGCCTGGTTCACCGGCCCCTTCGGCGCGACCGGCAAGGACGCGGTCGGCCGGACCGAGGGCAATCGCGTGCATTTTGCGACGACCCGCGAGCTTGCCCCCCAGGAAGGCCTGACGATCGCCGTCAAGATGCCGAAAGGCACCATCGCGCGCCCGTCGGCGGCCGAGGAGCGGCTGCTTTATCTTCAGGACAATCGCGTCCTGTTGGTCTCCGTCGCCGCTTTTGTGCTGGTGCTGATCTACAATGTGGGCGCATGGCTGCGCGTCGGGCGCGATCCGGCGAGCGGCGTGATCGTCCCGCGCTGGGATGCGCCTGATGGCGCTTCGCCCGCGCTCGTCAATTATATCGAGGAGAAGGGCTTCTCGGGACAGGGCTGGACGGCCTTTTCCGCAGCACTCCTCAACCTCGCGGTCAAGGGGTATGTCGTGCTGGAGGATCTGAAGTCCTCCATCATCGTCAAGCGGACGGACAAGGACGATGACGGCACGCTGCCGGTCGGGGAAGCCGCCATCCTCCATTCGCTCGAAGGCAAGGGCGAGAGCCTGACGATCGGCAAGGACAACGGCATCCGCGTCCAGTCGATCGGCGGCACGTTCCGCACGGCCATGGAGAAGGAGCACCGCAACAAATTCTACATCGCCAACTGGCCCTATGTGATCGGCGGGCTCCTGCTCTCGGCTCTTGGCCTCGCCGCGCTCTTTCTTGTGGGTCCGCTGACCGAGAACCGGATCGTGCTTATCCTCCTGCCGGTCGCCGCATCCGCCTTCATCTCGCTTTTCGCGGTGGCGCTCGGCCAGAAACTCCGGCGGGCGCGCAGCCTAGGCGCCCGTATCTTAGCGATCCTGATGATCGCTTTCGTTTCCTTCGTGTGCCTCACCCTCTTCGGCGGCATCATGACCGCCGTGGTGATGAGCGGCTCCGCGATCGACGAACTGCCGATCTTCGCGGCCGTCGGCGGCATCGTCCTCGTCAATATGCTGTTCTTCTTCCTGATGGGCGCGCCGACGCCGATCGGCCGGAAGATGATGGATGGCATCGAGGGGCTGCGGCTCTATCTGTCGCTCGCCGAAAAGGACCGGATGAACATGGCCGGCGCGCCGGAAATGTCGCCCCGCCATTTCGAGACGCTGCTGCCCTATGCCGTCGCACTCGGGGTCGAGAAGCCATGGTCGCAGACCTTCGATCGCTGGTTGGCCGCCGCAGTCGCCGCCGGCGCCGCCACCGCCTATGCGCCGCACTGGTATGGCGTCGACATCCTCGGTGCCGGCAGTTTCTCCGACCGCATGGGCGGTTTTGCGGGCTCGATGGCCAGCACGATCCAGTCCTCGCTGCCGCCGTCGTCCGACAGCTCGTCCTCCGGCTTCTCCGGCGGCGGCAGCGAGGACTGGAT
>CAMPIK010000089.1 GCA_946886325.1 uncultured Shinella sp. | reverse complement strand
GCCATAGAGCACCAGCACGACGCTTGGCGGCACCAAAATGCCGAGCGACGAACCGGCCTGGATGACGCCTGACACCATGATCTTGTCGTAGCCGCGCCTCAAGAGTTCCGGCAGTGCAATCGTCGCGCCGATCGCCATGCCAGCAACCGACAGGCCGTTCATCGCCGAGATGATGACCATCAGCCCGATCGTGCCGATGGCAAGCCCGCCCGGAATGCCGCCCATCCAGACGTGGAACATCTTGTAGAGGTCTTCCGCGATGCCGGATTCCGAGAGCATGTAGCCCATGAAGACGAACATTGGCAGCGTCAGCAGCGGATACCATTTCAGGAGCTTCATCGAGGCCGAAAAGCCGAGTTCGAAGCCGCCGTTGCCCCAGAGAAACGCCGCCGCGACGACGCCGACGAAGCCGATCGCCCCGAAGACGCGCTGGCCGGTCAGCATGGTCAGCATCATCGAGACGAACATGAAGAAGGCGATCATCTCGTAGCTCATTGGATCGGCCTCCCGATTGCGACGGCCAGATCCTTGAGGAAGATCGAGGTGGTCTGCAGCAGCGTCAGAAAGATGCCGATCGTCATGATGACCTTGATCGGCGCCATATAGGGCGACCAGGACGAGTAGCTGGTCTCGTTGAACCGGAACGCATAGGTCGTGCTCGAAATGCTGCCGTAGAGCAGGAAGCCGAGATAGACGAAGAGCAGGATGATGGTGACGGCGTCGACGGTCGCCTTGGTCTTTGGTGACCAGCGGCCGTAAACGAGGTCCATGCGCACATGGCTGTCCATCTGCAGCGAATAGGCGCCGCCGAGCAGGTAATAGGCGGCCATGACGAACTGCGCCATTTCCAGCGTCCACATCGACGGCAGCAGGAACGTCTTGGAGAGCGAGGAATAGAGCAGGATGCCCATCATCACGAGGATGAGATACATGGTCGCGCGGCCGACCCGGCGGTTGAACGCATCGACGTTCCGCACATAGCTCTTGACGAAATCAGGCATCACCCCTGCCCCCTGTCACGGGAACGAGGTCAATGGCCCGGCCGGTCTCCCGGCGGTGCACAACAAGCATCCGCTCTGCCTCTCCAGTTTCCGTTCATCCCCGTCTCCGTGGACGTTCTTGTTCCCGCGGGTCTTCTTATTGTGTACCGGCCGGAAGGCTCTCGAGGAGCAGTCCGGTCAGATAGTCGGCCACGACCCCTTGGCCGACCTCATCCTTGACGAGGTCGTTCCTGACCTCGATCATGACGTTGAGCAGGCCGTTTGCAAGGCCGTGCTCCTTCAAAGTGTGCGTCACGCCATCGTCCGGGCCGTAGGGCTCGTTGCGGCGCGTGTCGAAAAGCAGGCTGCCTTCGGCGGCCTTCAGCATTCCATCCGCCAGCCGGCTGTCGGCGTCGTGCAGAATGCCAACCTCCACCGTCCGGCTCTTGCCGAAATAGACCGGCGTGAACGTATGAACGGTCACGAGCATGGGCGCCCGCCCCTCCGCGATCCGCTCTCGAACCAGCCGCGACAGGCCGTCGCGGAAGGGCGCGTAGAGTGCAGCCGTCCGCGCGTTCCTGTCAGCCTCCGACAGCGCCGCATTGCCGGGAACGGCAAAGACCTCGCTCGTTTCCGGCATTGCCGCCGGCGATTCCGGCGGGCGATTGCAATCGTAGACCAGGCGCGAAAAGCGCTGGAAATACAGTGTCGCATCAAGGGCTTTCGCCATCAGCCGCGACACGTCGAGCGCGCCCGGATCCCAGGCGATGTGGCTTTCGAGCACGTCTTCCGAAAGGCCCAACTTACCGAGGCTTGCGGGCATCGTCCGCGAGGCATGTTCGCAGACCAGGATCACCCGGCCGCGCGCATCCGCGTTCTCGACGGCGACCGGATCGCCTTCCTCGGCAGTCAGAAGTCCCACGGCGCCGTCCCCTCGATCGGCCAGTCTTGTTGCTGAAAAGAATTCTTCACACTCGCGGCACTGTCAACCGAAACCTGAAAAATTCTCTTCAAAAAAACAGTTGACTTCATTTGTGACAGCGCCGATTAATTTTAGAAGTCCGGCAGAGACCGGAAATCAGGGGAACAATTTGACGATCGACCAGGCATCCATGACGGTGTCGGACGTGATCAATGCCCGCTTCGAAACGCTGACGCGCGCCGAGAAGCAGCTGGCAGGGTCTCTGCTCGACAATTATCCGGTTTCAGGCCTCGGCAGCATCACGACGGTCGCGGACAATGCGGGCGTGTCGACGCCGACGGTCGCCCGTATGGTGCAGAAGCTCGGCTATCGCGGCTTTCCCGATTTCCAGTCGCGGCTGCACCACGAACTGGAGGCGACGCTCTCCAACCCCATCGCCAAACACGACCGCTGGGCCGCCAATGCCCCCGGCACGCATATCCTCAACCGCTTCGCCGACGCGATCATGAGCAACATGCGCCAGACGCTGTCGCAGGTCGAAACCGCCGAGTTCGACGGGGCGGCCGCGCTCGTCGCCGACCGCAAGCGCAGCGTCTACATCGTCGGCGGTCGCATCACCAAGGCGCTCGCCGACTATCTCTTCACCCATCTGCAGGTGGTGCGGCCGGGCGTCACGCAGATCGCCTCCAATCCGAGTTCCTGGCCGCATTACGTGCTGAACATGAAGGCCGGCGACGTCCTGATCATCTTCGACATCCGCCGCTACGAGCAGGAGATGGAGACGCTCGGGCGCATCGCCCGCGAACGCGGCGTCGAGATCGTGCTCTTCACCGACCAGTGGGCCTCGCCGGTCGCCAAGGGCGCCCGCTTCGTCTTCCGGGTCCATATCGAGGCACCGTCGGCCTGGGACTCGTCCGTGGTCACGCTCTTCATCGTCGAAGCGCTGATCGAGACGGTCCAGAGCACCACCTGGGACGAGACCCGCGACCGCATGAAGGAACTGGAGGGCCTGTTCGAGGCAAGCCGCCTCTTCCGAAAACCGAGATAACCGGCCCGGCCCGGTGTCAGCCGGGAAAGCTGAATTATTACTGTCACATAAGCTTCATGTCGCATCAGTATCAGCTTCGTCGAAGCTGACTGACTCACTAAAGGAGAACACCCGTGATGTCTCAGACGAAACGCCTGCTTTCGCTCTCCACCGCGATGCTCGTCGCATCGGCATCGTTCGCCTGGGCCGAGCCCAGCGCAGAACTCATCGCCGCCGCCAAGGCCGAGGGCATGCTGACCACCATCGCGCTGCCGCACGACTGGTGCGGCTACGGCGATGTCATCGCCTCCTTCAAGGCGAAATATCCGGAAATCACGGTCAACGAACTGAACCCCGACGCCGGCTCCGCCGACGAGGTCGAGGCGATCAAGGCCAACAAGGACAACAAGGGTCCGCAGTCGCCGGACGTCGTCGACGTCGGCCTGGCCTTTGGCCCGCAGATGAAGGCCGAAGGCCTGCTTCAGCCCTACAAGGTCTCCACCTGGGACGAAATTCCGGACACGATCAAGGACGCCGAAGGCTACTGGTACGGCGACTACTACGGCGTGATGTCGCTGCTGGTAAACAAGGACCTCGTCGAGAACACCCCGAAGGACTGGGCCGACCTGCTGAAGCCGGAATATGCCGGACAGGTAGCACTTGCCGGCGATCCGCGCGCCTCCAACCAGGCGATCCTCGGCGTGCTCGCCGCAGGCATGGCCTCGGGCGCCGCTGCCGGCAAGGATGCCGGTGAAGCCGGCCTCAAGTACTTCGGCGAGATGAACAAGGCCGGCAACTTCGTGCCCGTCATCGGCAAGACCGGCACGCTTGCCCAGGGTGCCACCCCGATCATCGTGATGTGGGACTACAACGCGCTCTCCGCCAAGGACACGCTCGCCGGCAACCCGCCGGTCGAAGTCGTGGTTCCGGCATCGGGCGTTCTGGCCGGCGTCTACGTCCAGGGCATCTCCGCCTTTGCGCCGCATCCGAATGCCGCCAAGCTGTGGATGGAGCACCTCTATTCGGATGAAGGCCAGCTCGGCTGGCTGAAGGGCTATTGCCACCCTGCCCGCTTCAACGCCATGGTCAAGGACGGCAAGGTTCCGCAGGAGCTTCTCGACGCCCTGCCGCCGGCAGAATCCTACGAGAAGGCCTACTTCCCGACGCTGGAAGAGGTCGATGCGAACAAGGCGGCCGTCACCGGCGCCTGGGACTCCGTCGTCGGCGCAAACGTCCAGTAAGCACGCTTGACACCGCCCCGGCGCCTGTCGCCGGGGCGGCTTCTCCCTTCCGCCGCATCTGTCGCGATGCTGAAACGAGGACATGAATGGCTTTGCAGAGATCCACGGCCGACAGGCCGGCGCCGGCGTCGTTCCGCCTTCCGCTCCACTGGCTCGGCATCCTGCCCTTTGCCCTGTTCGTGCTCCTGTTCCTCATCATGCCCACCATGCGGATCGTCGTCGGCGCCTTCCAGACGCCGGAGGGCGGATTTACGCTCGCCAATATCCGCGGCCTCTTCACGGACTCGATCCTCGCGGCCTACTGGATCTCGATCAAGATCAGCCTCGCCTCGGCGCTGCTCGGCTGCCTCGTCGGCTTTTCGGTCGCCACGGCCGTGGTGCTTGGCGGGCTGCCGAAATTCATCCGCGGGCCGCTTCTGACCTTTTCGGGCGTCGCATCGAATTTCGCCGGCGTGCCGCTCGCCTTCGCCTTCCTGGCAACGCTCGGCCCGGTCGGTCTCGTCACCGTGTTCCTGAAGTCGCAGCTCGGCATCGACCTGCGCCTGCTCGGCTTCAATCTCCTTTCCTTCTGGGGCCTGACGCTCACCTATCTGTTCTTCCAGATCCCCCTGATGATCCTCATCATCACCCCGGCGATCGACGGCCTGAGGCGCGAATGGCGGGAAGCGGCCGAGATCCTCGGCGCCAGCCATTTCCAGTACTGGCGCTACGTCGCCTTCCCGATCCTGCTGCCCTCGTTTCTGGGCGCGCTCGCACTGCTCTTCGCCAACGCCTTCGGCGCCGTGGCGACGGCCATCGCGCTCACCGGCTCGTCGCTGTCGATCGTGCCGATCCTGCTTTTCGCGCAGATACGCGGCGACGTGCTCGGCGATCCCCATCTCGGCTACGCGCTCGCCTTCGGCATGATCGTCGTGACGGGCATCGCCAACGCGATCTACATCTGGCTGCGCGCACGCAGCGAAAGGTGGCTGAAATGAAGAAGTTCTGGGCCTGGGGCGCGCTGATATTCGGCCTTCTCTATTTCACCCTGCCGCTGATCGGCATGACGAACTTCTCGCTGAAGATGCGGCGCGGCGAGTATTCCTTTGAAGCCTATTCCAGGGTGTTGAACGACCCGCGGTTCCAGGAAACCTTCAGCTACTCGGTGATGCTCGCCCTCTTCACCATCGTCTTCGGCGTCCTTCTCGTCGTGCCGACGGCCTATTGGGTACGGCTCAAGCTGCCCGGCCTTCGACCCTATATCGAATTCGTCACGCTGCTGCCGCTGGTCATTCCGGCGATCGTCATCGTCTTCGGCTATATCCGGCTCTACAACACGTCGAGCTGGCTGCCGCTGACGGGATCGGCTGTTGGTACCGACATCCTGCTGATGTTCGGCTATGCGACGCTCGCCCTGCCCTACATGTACCGGGCCGTCGATACCGGCCTCAGGACCATCGACATCGCCACGCTGACGGAGGCCGCGCAGAGCCTCGGCGCCGGCTGGACGACGATCCTTGCGCGCATCATCCTGCCGAATGTGCTCGTCGCGGTCCTCTCCGGCGCCTTCCTGACCTTTGCCATCGTCATCGGCGAGTTCACCATGGCCGCATTGCTGAACCGGCCCGCATTCGGCCCCTACATGCAGCTTCTCGGCGCCAACCGCGCCTATGAACCGGCAGCGCTCGCCGTCATCGCCTTCGGAATCACCTGGGGTTGCCTGGGCCTGATCCAGCTTGTTTCCCGTCTCCAGAAGGGCATGCCCCGTCAGGCCTGAGGATTTTTTGCATATGAGCTTTCTGACGCTGACCAGCATCCACAAGTCCTTCGGCCCCGTGCAGGTGGTCAAGGATTTCGACATGGCGATCGAGAAGGGCGAGTTCGTCTCCTTCCTCGGCCCGTCCGGCTGCGGCAAGACCACCGTGCTGCGCATGATCGCCGGCTTCGAGACGCCATCGGGCGGCACGATCGAGATCGACGGCAGGAGCCAGCAGAACCTGAAGCCGAACCAGCGCAACATCGGCATGGTCTTCCAGGCCTATGCACTGTTTCCCAACATGAACGTCGCGGAAAACGTCGCCTTCGGCCTCAAGGTCGCCGGCAAGCCGAAGGCCGAGATCGACAGCCGCGTGAAGGAGATGCTGAGCCTGATCCATCTCGAGCACCTGGCCGAGCGCTATCCCTACCAGATGTCGGGCGGCCAGCAGCAGCGCGTGGCACTCGCCCGGGCGCTTGCGCCGAAACCGCAGGTGCTGCTGCTCGACGAGCCGCTATCGGCGCTCGACGCCAAGATCCGCGTCTCGCTGCGCGAGGAAATCCGCCAGATCCAGCAGCAGCTCGGCATCACCACCGTCTTCGTGACGCATGACCAGGAGGAGGCGCTGTCGATCTCCGACCGCATCGTCGTGATGAATTCAGGTCGCGCCGACCAGATCGGAAAACCCGCCGACATCTACAACCGTCCCGCCACGCGCTTCGTCGCCAATTTCGTCGGCACGCTGAACCTCATCGAGGCAACCGTGGTGGATGCGTCCGCAAACCGCATTTCGATCGGCGACCAGGGCGTGACGCTGCGCGAGCCGCTCGGCGCTGCCAAGGCCGGCGACACGATCTCGCTGGCGCTGCGCCCCGAGGCCGGATCGATCGCGCCTGATGCCAAGGGCGACACGGCACTTTCCGGCGAGGTCGTCTCCACAAACTTCCTCGGCTCGGTCATCCGCACGCGCATGAAAGTCGGCGGCAGCGTCATCTCCTTCGACATGTTCAACAACCCCGGCCTGGTGCCGCCAAAGGTCGGCGAGCCGGTGACGCTGCGGTTCACGGCCGGCGACCTGCTCGTCATCCGGGATTGAGCAAAGACATTCCGGGCTTGATTCGAACGCCGGAAAAAATCTGTCGCAAATCCCGACTTTTGCGTCGTGCGCGCATTTGATCCGTCGCGACGGACAGGCTAGTCTGCGATCGTTCTCAGGGCGGGGCGAAATTCCCCACCGGCGGTATCGGGCGAAAGCCCGGAGCCCGCGAGCGCCTTCCACGCCAACTGGAAGGGTCAGCAGATCCGGTGCGATGCCGGAGCCGACGGTTACAGTCCGGATGAAAGAGAGCAGGCAGAAGGCCCCCGCACACCATGCGGGTCCAGCCTCCTTGCATGTTCGCCCAAGGGCACCGTTGAAAAATGGCTCAACCCTTGAAAGGCCACGACATGACCATCAATACAAACCCCACCACGAAGATCGCCGTCATCCGTGCCCGCTGGCACGCCGGCATCGTCGATCGCTGCGTGGAATCCTTCGTCACTGAGTGGACAGCGCTCGGCGGCCGCGCAGAGGACGTCGACATCATCGACGTGCCCGGCGCGCTGGAAATCCCGCTGCACGCGCAACTCCTCGCCCGCACCGGGCGCTATTCGGCGATCCTCGGCGTCGCCCTCGTCGTCGACGGCGGCATCTACCGCCACGACTTCGTCGCCGGCACCGTCGTCGATGCCATCGTGCGCGTCGGGCTCGACACCGATGTGCCGGTGCTTTCGGCCGTGCTGACGCCGCACAATTTCCAGGAATCCGAAGCGCACATCGCCTTCTTCCGCGACCACTTCGTCATCAAGGGCAAGGAAGCGGCCCATGCTGCCCGGCAGATCATCGATGCAAGGGCGAAGGCGGCGATGGTCGCGGCCTGACGCGAGCGATCGGCAACCATATTCGCGGGCGCAGGGGTTGCCGCCCCCCTCATCCGCCTGCCGGCACCTTCTCCCCGCTGGGGAGAAGAAACAGTACCGGACCTGTCCCGCACAACCGCCGACGTCGGCAGCGGCATCGCCGCGAGTTTCTTCTCCCCATCGGGGAGAAGGTCGCGGCAGCGGGAGGAGGGGGGCGCCACGACCACAGGGGGAGCTTT
>CAMPIK010000088.1 GCA_946886325.1 uncultured Shinella sp. | reverse complement strand
CTCCGTGAACTCGGCGATGCCCGCCTTGCCGCCGAAGCGGCCGTAGCCGGATTCCTTGACGCCGCCGAAGGGCATCTGCGCCTCGTCGTGCACGGTCGGGCCGTTGATGTGGCAGATGCCGGATTCGATGCGGCGGGCGACCTGCATGGCGCGGTTGACGTCGCGGCCGAAGACGGCGGCCGAAAGCCCGTATTCCGTATCGTTGGCGACGCGCACGGCCTCGTCGATCGAGCCGACCCGGATGATGCTGACGACCGGGCCAAAACTCTCCTCGCCGTAGATGCGCATGGCGGGCGTCACCCGGTCGAGCAGGGTCGCATCGACGATCGTGCCCTTGACGCTGCCGCCGGCGGCAAGCACCGCGCCCTTGCCGGTGGCATCGCGGATCAACTGTTCCAGCCGCTGTGCCGCATGCGCATCGACCACCGAGCCGAGCGGCGTGTTGCCCTCGCGCGGATCGCCGGCAACCAGTGTCTTCGCCTTTGCCGCCAGTGCCTCGACGAAGCGGTCGGCGATCGTCTCGTCGACGACGATGCGCTCGGTCGACATGCAGATCTGGCCCTGGTTCATATAGGCGCCGAAGGCGGCGGCGGCGACGGCCTCGTCGAGATCCGCATCGTCGAGCACGACGAAGGGTGCCTTGCCGCCGAGTTCCAGCAGCGCCGGCTTCAGGTAGCGCCCGGCGGTCTCCGCGATGATCCGGCCGACGCGGGTCGAGCCGGTGAAGTTGACGCGGCGCACGGCCGGATGCGCGATCATCGTCTCGACGATGGCGGCGGCATCCTCCGGCGCGTTGGAAACGGCGTTGAGCACGCCTTCCGGAAGCCCCGCCTCATGCAGCGCATCGACGATCAGGCGGTGCGTGCGCGGGCAGATTTCCGAGGTCTTCATCACGACCGTGTTGCCGCAGGCAAGCGGGGTCGCGAGCGAGCGCACGCCGAGGATCACAGGCGCATTCCAGGGTGCCATCGACAGCACGACGCCGGCCGGCTGGCGCATGCCCATGGCAAGCGAGCCGGGGCGGTTGGAGGGAATGATCTCGCCGGTGATCTGCGTCGTCAAAGACGCCGCTTCCCGTAGCATGTCGGCGGCGAGCCCGACGTTGAACATCGCCCAGCCGGCCGTGGCACCCATCTCCGCGGCCATGGCGGCGACGAAATCGGGCGTCTTCGCCTGCAGCTTGTCGGCGGCAGCCAGCAGCAGCTTGCGGCGCAGGCCCGGCCCGGTCGCCGCCCAGGCGGGGAAGGCCTTGGCCGCGGCATTGACCGCCTGGCGGGCATCCTCCAGCGAGGCGGCGGCCACTTCGGTCGCAACCTCGCCCGAGATCGGGTTGATGCGGGAGAAGGTGCGCCCGTCGGAGGCGGCCTGGTCCAGATTGTTGATTTTCAGTCCAAGGACAGACATATTTTTCTCCTGGTTCGAATTGTTAGGCGGTGGCGCCGAGGAACGCGCGCTTCACCGCGTCGTCGTTCGCAAGCGCCGTTGCGGTGTTCTCCCCGACGATGCGGCCGGCTTCCATGAGGTAGCCGCGGTCGGCGATCGAGAGGCTCATCTTGACGTTCTGCTCGACGACGAGCAGCGCCAGCCCGCTCTCGCGCACCCGTCCGAGTGCGGCGAAAAGCTCGCCGACGACGACGGGGGCAAGGCCGAGGCTCGGCTCGTCCAGCATCAGCAGATCGGGCTTCGACATCAGCGCGCGGCCGATCGCCACCATCTGCTGCTCGCCGCCCGACATGGTGTTGACGAATTGCCGGCTGCGGTCGGCAAGCTTCGGAAAGAGCGCATAGACGAGGTCGCGGCTCGCCGCCGCATGGGCGCGGGCGCGTTTCGCATAGGCGCCGAGCGCGAGGTTTTCCTCCACCGTCAGGTCGCCGAAGACGCCGCGGCCCTCCGGCACCAGCGCGATGCCGGATTCGAGCACGAGATGGGCGGGCCGGTTGACGATTTCGGTGCCTGCGAAGCGGATGCCGGTTCCGGGATCGGGCCTGACGAGGCCGGCCGCCGATTTCAGCAGCGACGATTTGCCGGCCCCGTTGGCGCCGAGGATGACAACCGCCTCGCCCTTGCCGACGCTGACGGAGACGCGGTCGAGCGCGAGATGCTGGCCGTAGTGGAGCGAGAGGTCGCGGATCTCAAGCATGACCGTCTCCGAGATAGGCGCGCACGACCTCCGGGTCCTTCAGCGTCTCCGCCGTCGGTCCATCGGCGATCTTGCGGCCTGCATTCATGACAATGCAGCGGCCACAAAGCGCGCGGATCGCGTCCATCACGTGTTCGACGAGCAGCACCGTGATGCCGCGTTCCTTGAGTGACAGGATGAGGTCGATGCCGGTCCTGAGTTCCGTCGGGTTGAGGCCCGCCAGCCATTCGTCGAGCAGCAGAAGCTCCGGCTCCGCGGCAAGCGCCCGGGCAAGCTCCATGCGCTTCTGGTCGATATAGGTGAGCGCGCCCGCGGGCTCGTCCGCACGGCCGGAAAGGCCGACGTCGCCGAGATGGCGGCAGGCGGTTTCGCGGGCCGCTTCGCCCCAGAGCGGACGCTTGCCGAAGGCGAGCGCCGCGATGACGTTTTCCGCGACCGTCAGCGAGGGCAGCGCCCGCACGAGCTGGAAGGTGCGCGCCACGCCCTTGGTCGCGATGCGGTTCGGCGTCATGCCGGAGATCATCTCGCCGTTCAGCGCGATGCTGCCCCCGGTCGGCGGCAGGAAGCCGGAAATCATGTTGAGCACCGTCGTCTTGCCGGAGCCGTTGGGTCCGAGCAGGCCCACCACCTCGCCGCGCTCCAGCGAGAAAGAGACGGCGTTGACGGCGGTCAGCCCGCCGAAGCGCTTGGTCAGTCCGTTCAGCGTCAGGAGGTTGCTCATCGCGCGGCCTCCTTCTTCTTCAGCCGCCCCTCGAGCGCCGCGAGCACGCCCTTCGGCAGCACGAAGACGATGGCGATGAAGACGAGGCCGAGGATGATCGGATAGTGGTTCGGGAAATTCGCCGACAGCCATTCGAAGAGCAGGAAGAGCGGGATGGCGCCGAGCAGCGGTCCCCACAGCCTGTCCGCGCCGCCGAGCAGCGCCATGATCAGCGTCAGGAAGGAGATCGTCGGGTTGAAGACGATGGAGGGCTCGATATAGGTCCAGCGCGGCGCCTGGATCGCCCCGACCAGCGTGATGATGACGGCGCTCGTCGCAAAGAGTGCGAGCTTGAGCCGGGTGATGTCGATGCCGCAATGGCTTGCCACCACCTCGTCCTCGCCGATCACCTTCAGCGCCAGCCCCCAGCGCGTGCGCCCGATGCCCCACGAGATGAGGAAGGTGACGGCCGCCAGCGCCAGAAGCTGCCAGTAGATGCCTTCAGGCGTCACCGGCAGGAAGATGTAGCGCCCCAGCGTGCCGGTGATGTTGACCTCGTACCAGGTGACGAGCTGGCGGATGAGTTCCGCAAGGCCGAAGGTGAAGACGACGAAATAGACGCCGGCAAGCCTCAGCGTCGCCAGCCCGACGACGAGCGCGACGGCAAGGCCGATCAGCGCCGCGACCAGCAGCACCACCGGATAGGGCAGCGTCTCGCTGAAGACGCCGACCGTATAGGCACCGATGCCGAAGAAGGCGACGGTGGCGAGCGAGACGTAGCGCGTCGGCCCGGAAAACAGGCCCCAGGCGGTGGCGAGCACGACATAGCCGGTCATGCCGATCATCAGCGTCACCGCATAGGGTCCGGCGAAGAAGGGCAGGGCCGCGAGCACGACGAGGGCGACACCGGCAAGGCCGAGCGAAATGAGGGTGCGCCCGGTCATCGCGCCGACCTCCCGAAAAGGCCCGCCGGGCGCCAGAGCAGGATGGCGAGGAAGATAAGATAGGTGGCGGCAAGTGTCAGGCCGGGATCGACATAGGTGGCAACGAAGGTCTCGACAAGGCCGAGGATGAGGCCGGAGGCCAGCGCGCCGAGCACATTGCCGACGCCGCCCATGATGACGACGATCAGCGCCTTCATGGTGAAGACGACGCCCGCCGTCGCGGTAAAGGTCTGGTACATCGAGATGACGACGCCGCCAGATGCCGCAAGCGCGCCGCCGATGGCGAACGCCATGCGTGCCGCCCGGTCGACGTCGATGCCGACGAGCGGCGCGGAAGAGGGCGAGACGGCGACGGCGCGCAGCGCGGTCCCCCAGAGCGTGCGGGTGAGCGCCAGATAGAGCCCGCCGCCGAGCACGATCGCCATGACGAAGGCGAGCAGCCGGTTGGCCGCGATATTGGTGCCGAGCACGTTCACGCCGACGTTCAGATAGCTGTAGCTGGTATAATTGCTGCCGAACATCACGAGCAGCACGCCCTGGATGACGAAGAGCAGGCCGAAGGTCGCGAGGATGGAATCGATCTCGAGGTTCTCCCGGCTCCGCGCCCGCCGCACCAGCGGCTGCATCATCAGGCCGTAGATCAGATAGCCGAGCCCGAAGCCGAGTGGTGCTGCCGCGAGCAGTCCGACCACCGGATTGATGCCGAGGCCGGTGAAGAGCACATAGGCGAGAAAGGCCGCCGCGATGATCGTCTCGCCATAGGCAAGGTTCATGATGCGCGCGATGCCGTACTGGAGCGTCAGCCCCATGGCGACCAGCGCGTAGGTTCCGCCGAGCACCAGCCCGGACAACAAGGCCGTGACAAGCATGGCCGCTCCTTCAGTCTCTGCCGGTCCGCAGTCGGATCGACGGGATGGTATCAACAATGCGGCCGATCGGCGTACCCTGTGACGGCCGACCGGTGTCGCCGGCAAGCCCCCTCATCCGGCCCTGCGGGCCACCTTCTCCCCGAGGGGAGAAGAGACCGTGCCGCACCGTCTGCGGTTTTCCTCTCCCCTCGGGGGAGAGGTCCGCCGAGCGAAGCGGAGGCGGGGTGAGCGGGGGCGACGCCGGTCGCGACCGCTACTTCTTCCACGCCTGCCGCGGCAGGATCGGCTGGCTGGCGCCGGCGCGGTCGGCCGGCGCGACGCCGACGAACTGGCCGTTCTGCCATTGCCCGGTCCACCAGAGGCTGCGAAGCTGGTTGTCTTCCATCTTCGTCTCGCCGAGCACCGTCTGGAACGTGCCGGAGGAAAGCTCCGCCGAAACCGCCTCGCGGTCGAGCCCCTTGCGCTTGATCGCTTCCTGCAGCAGTTGCAGCGAGGCGTAGGTGATGACGCTGCCCCAGTAGTCCGGGCCCTGGCCGATCACCTCTTCGTGGCGCTTGCGGTAGGCGGCGTTTTCTGCGTTCGCCGGGTCGATGCCGCCGAGGCTCATGATGCCGCTGGCATTCTCGCCGTTGTTCTTGCCGTAGATCGGAAAGCCGGTGCCGACGCCGAGATAGAGCACCTTCGGATTGAAGTCGGCGACCTGCGCCTGCTGGGTCAGCGCGAACGTATCCGGCGGATAGGAGAAGGCGACGAAGGTGTCGGCGCCGCTGGCCTTCGCCTCGTTGATCATCGGCGAGAAGTCCGAGGTGCCGACCGGATAGGTCTTGTCATAGACGAGTTCGATGCCGGCCTCTTCGAAGGCGGGGCGGGCAGCCGTCACCAGGTCGATGCCGAAGCCGTCGGCGACGGAGACCATGGCGACCTGCTTGTTGATCGTGCCGTCGGCCGAAGCCTTGGCGAGGATCTCGGCCAGCGCCTTGGCATAGTCGTGGCCGCCGCCGAGCATCCAGAAGCTCTTCGTCCAGCGCTTGACGAAATCCGGCGCCTTGTCGGTCACGGCCGAAACGGCGAGCTGCGGATAGCCGTAGCGGTCGAAAAGCGGTGCCGCGGCAAGGTTGAAGCCCGTGCCCCAGGGCGCCAGGATGAAATCGACCTCGTCCTGCGTCGCCAGGCGCTCGATGGCGCGCACCAGTTCCTCGGATGTCGAGCGGTCGTCATATTCGATCACTTCGATCGGCAGTTTCGTACCATCGGGCATCTCCAGCCCGCCGGCATCGTTCACGTCCTTCACCCAGAGCTGGTAGTTCGGCAGCGTCGTGATACCAGCGCCGCCGGCATTCGGGCCGGTCTTGGAAATGGCATAGCCGATCTTGACGGATGTGCGGTCCTGGGCGAGTGCGGCCGGTGCGATACCGGCGGCGAGCAGCGCCGAGGCAGCCGCCATCACGCGCAGGACGTGCCTGCGTTGAAAATGTCTCATTCGATTGTCCTCCCTTGGCCCGCCAAGGGCGAGCGTCCTGTGGTGAACGGCCGGGCTCGTCTCCTCCGCGTCCGCGCCTTCATCACGACCAGCAGGCTACCGCCGACACCTCTGCGACGGAATAGACATTTACAAGAGATACTTGTACTTTTCACGGAAAGGAGGCGCCGATGCCCTTTGCCGGTTCCCAGCATGCGTCGTCCAGGATCAGCCCCGCCGAAGGCCCGACCGAGGCGCGGCTCTTTCGCGGCGCCCTGTCGCCCTCCGGCTGGACCTTTCGCGGCGGCCGCAACCGCGTGATCCTGCTTGTCTCGGGCACCGGCCGCATGCAGCTCGGCGGGGCCGAAACGTCGCTGACCGCACCCGCCATCGTCTGGGCGCCGGCCGGCGAAAAGGGCTCGGTGCTGCTCGATGCCGGCGCCGAGGGTGCAGCACTTGCCGTGCCGGAACTGGCGCTCGGCTCCGCCATGCCGGCCGGCGCGCTCTTCGCCGAGGTGCGCGACGCGATCGCGCGGCCGATCCTCGGCGCCAAGATCGCGAGCGCCGACGCCCGCAAGCTGATGCAGACGGTCGAGGCGATCGAGCACGAGTTGAAGGACAATGCCGCCGGCGCGCAGGAGGTCGTGCGTCACCATCTGGCGCTGCTGCTGATCGCCATCTGGCGGCTCGCCAGTCCGTCGGCGGAAAAGCCGAAGCCGTCGCCGCGCGCCGTCGTGCGCAGCTTCCTGCATCTGGTCGAGCTGCACATGCGCGACCACTGGTCGGTGGCCGATTATGCGCGCCTGCTCGGCGTCACGGCGGACCGCCTCAACACCGCGATCCGCCGCGCGACCGGGCGCTCGCCGATGGAACTCGTCCACGCCCGCCTGCTGATGGAGGCGCAGATCCTGCTCGACGGCTCCAGCCTGCAGGTGGCGGAGGTGGCCGAGGCGCTCGGCTTTCGAGACGCCGCCTATTTCAGCCGCTTCTTCAAGCGCCTCGCCGGCACCTCGCCGCGCGAACACCGCGCCGGCGCCGCCAGCCGCCACATTCGCGAGGAAACCTCCTACGCCGCCTGGCCGTGAATCTTGCCCCTTGGCCTTAGCTATCGATTGCCGGATGTCTACCGCAGGTCGATGCGGTAGCGCATGTAGCCCTGGTCCTCCACATAGCTTTCGTAGAGCTTTCGCGCCTGTGCATTGTCGCGGTTGGTGTGCCAGTAGAGGCGCGACCAGCCATTGGCGCGGCAGATGGCGATCAGGTCGTCGATCAGCGCCCGGCCGATGCCCTTGCCGCGCGCGTCCGGGTCGAGATAGAGGTCCTCCAGATAGCCGTCCGGCGTCATCACCCAGGTGGAATCGTGGTGATGGTGGATGGCGAAACCGACCATCCGGCCGGCATCGAGCGCGACCCGCATCTTGACCCGCGAGGCCGGGTCGAGGATGCGCGTCCATGTGCGCGCCGTCACGGCGTCGTCGAGGTCCACCGCGTAGAAGGCGAGATAGTCGCCCCAGAGCCGCCTCCAGGCCGCCTCGTCACCGGCTACGGCATCGCGTATCTCAAGCGCCATCGGGCTCAGACCCCCGCCGCATCGAGAACCGCCATCTGGTCGGCAGTCAGGACAAGTTCACTCGCCCGCGTGAGGCTCTCGAGCTGTGCAAGGCTCGTGGCGCTGGCGATCGGCGCCGTCACCGCCGGTTTCGCCATCAGCCAGGCAAGCGCGATCTCGGCAGGTGCCGCCCCGGTCTCGGCGGCCACCTTGTCGAGGGCGGCGAGGATCGCCATGCCCTTCGCGTCGAGATATTTCTTGATGCCGCCGCCCCGCGCCCGGCCCTCGGTGTCCGATGCCGACCGGTACTTGCCGGAAAGGAAACCCGAGGCGAGGCTGTAATAGGTGATGACGCCGATCTCCTCCTTCCGGCAGAGTTCGGC
>CAMPIK010000087.1 GCA_946886325.1 uncultured Shinella sp. | reverse complement strand
CGTCGCGCGCGGTGCGGATCGGGTAGCGGATCGCCTCGTCCATCGTCTCGGCGAGACCGCCGAACTTGCCGATATCAAGGAAGACCCAACGGTGGTTGTCGTTATCCGACTTCTTCGAGACGAGAACGACTTCCGCCTTGATCACACCCGCATTGCCGACCATGCCGCGGCCCGGCTCGATGATGGTTTCCGGGATCTGGTTGCCGAAGTGCTTGCGCAGCGCGCCGAAGATCGCCTGGCCATAGGCCTCGGCGGAGGGCACGTCGCGCAGGTACTTGGTCGGGAAACCGCCGCCCATGTTGACCATCTTGAGCTCGATGCCCTGCTTGGCAAGCTGCACGAAGACGCGCTTGGCATCGGCGAGCGCCGAATCCCAGGCATCGACCTTCGTCATCTGCGAACCGACATGGAACGAGACGCCGTAGGAGGTGAGCCCGAGCTGGTGCGCGTAGACGAGCACGTCGACGGCCATCTGCGGGACGCAGCCGAACTTGCGCGACAGCGGCCATTCGGCGCCTTCGCCATCCGTCAGGACGCGGCAGAACACGCGCGCGCCGGGAGCGGCACGGGAAATCTTCTCGACTTCCTCATGGCTGTCGACCGCAAAGAGGCTGACGCCGAGCACATGGGCGCGCGCAATGTCGCGCTCCTTCTTGATCGTGTTGCCGAAGGAAATGCGGGCAGGCGTCGCACCGGCATCAAGCGCCATTTCGATTTCGGCGACGGACGCGCAATCGAAGTTGGAGCCCATGCCGGCCAGCAGGCGCAGCACTTCCGGAGCCGGGTTGGCCTTCACGGCATAGTAGATGGAGCTGTCCGGCAGTGCGTGGCGGAAGGCCTTGAAGTTGTCGCGCACGACATCGAGGTCGACCACGAGGCACGGGCCGTCGGGACGTCGGGTGGCGAGAAAGTCGATGATGCGTGCAGTCGTCATATTGGTATTCCCCATATCCTGGTTGCTCCGGGAAACCCGGAGGACAAAGGGCAGAATGCAAGCACGCATTGGAACCAGCCGGTGGAGACCCCGGAACCAAGCATGCGCATCATGCGCGAATAGTGAACCAAGCCCGCCTAGGCTTCAGTTCGGCTTTGTCTGCCATGGATTGGTGGGAGAACCCGACCGCACTTCCGGCAATGAAGGTGTGCCTCTTCAGTAACCCCGGCTGTTGGAAAGCCGGCAGACACCAGAAAGGCCCGCACCGTCGTTGCTTCAAGATGTCCTCGCATTTCCCGGTTGGCCGAGATAGCGACTGGAGGGGTTAGTTCCAGGTACCTTACCGATTTCCTCACCAATTCGAGGGTTCGGCGGACACCCACAGGCACGTGCGACTTTGGGCAAGGCGGAGATAAGAAGAATCGCTGTCGCAATCAAGAGTTTTTTGCACTCCGCTATTGAATTTTTTCTGACACAAACGACATTCGGGTCGGCGCTGGGTGACGCTTGACGGGGATTCGCAATACTGCAGACCATTTTTTCGACAGCGCGGCGGCGGGGCGTTCCGACGGGACGTTTGCGCACATTTTCCTCGATCGCCGTTCCTTGCCCCATGGAAAGACCTGACGCATGGATACTTTGACCCGTATTCGCGCCTTCATCGATGTCGTGGATGCCGAAGGTTTCTCGGCCGCCTCGCGCAAGATGGGCCGCTCGAAGGCATTGCTTTCGAAATATGTCCGGGAACTCGAGGACGAACTCGGCGCCCTGCTCCTCAACCGCACGACGCGCCAGTTCTCGATGACCGAGGCCGGACACACCTACTACCGGACCGCCTCCGAGATCCTCAAGGAGATCGACAACCTCGCCGACCTCGTGCGCGAAAGGAACACCGACCTCAAGGGCAAGCTGAAGATCTCGGCGCCGCGCACCTTCGTCGATGCCGATATCGGCCAGTCGCTGATCGATTTCGGCTGCGAACATCCGGAACTCTCGCTGGAGATCGTCTCCGACGACCGCTTCGTCGATCTCGTCGAGGAAGGCTTCGACGTCGCCATCCGCATCACCCGCCTCGAGGATTCCGCGCTGATCGCGCGCAAGCTCGGCGATTTCCACCTGAAGATTTGTGCGTCGCAGGCATTCCTCGACAAATCCGGGCCGATCACCCATCCGAGCGACCTTTCGCGCCTGCCCTGCATCATCGACACCAACGGCAAGTCGCACAGCAACTGGCGTTTCGTCGATGCCAAGGGCGCGGGTTTCAGCGTGCCCGTCAGCGGCCATATCGAGGTCAACAGCCCGACGACGGCGGTGCGGGCGGCCGAAAGCGGGCTCGGCATCGCGCAGGTGCCGGAGTTCATCGCCCGCTCGCGCATCGAAAGCGGCGCCCTCGTCTCCGTTCTCGAGGAGTTCCTTCCGACGGACCGCGGCATCTACGCGATCTATCCGCATCGCCGCTACCTGCCGGCCAAGGTCCGGACCTTCGTCGATTTCCTGCACAACTGGTTTCGCAGGAATGTCGCGAACGGCGGCTAGATTGGCCGCGGCACCCGCGACGACTTGCCCCGTCCGGCCAGTCCCAATTCCGTCCCAATTGCGGTACACTCCACGGGTGACCCGCCGACCGCCCCCTTGAGAAGGTGACCGAGCACATGCGCTACCAAACCGTGCTTCTCGCCGGCCTCGCCGCCTTGATGCCGATCAGCGCGCTAGCGCATCCGCATATCTTCGCCGAAGCCCGGCTGGAGGTTGTCGCGGGCGCGGATGGAACCGTCAGCGAATTGCGCAATGTCTGGCGCTTCGACGAGATGTTCTCCTCCAGCGTCATCCTCGATTTCGACAAGAACACCAACCTGAAGCTCGACCCCGAGGAACTCGCGGATGTCGGCCAGGTCGTGCTCGAATCGCTGGAAGAGTTCAGCTACTACACATCAATTACCGAAGACGGGAAGGACGTGAAGGTCGGCAAGCCCGACAAGATCAACGTCGACTTCAAGGACGGGCAATTGCTGATGTTCTTCGTCCTCAAGCCCGGCGAAACCATGCCGCTCAAGGGCAAGATGACCTTCGGCGTCTACGACCCGACCATGTATGCCGCGATGGATTTCACCACGGACGACGACCTGGCGCTGGTCGGCGACGGCTTCTCCGCCTGCAAGCGCGAGGTCGTGCGCCCCGATCCGGACGAAGTGCTTGCGCAGAACCAGTCCAATCTCACCGACGCCTTCTTCAACGACCCGACCGGAAACGACATGTCGAAGCTCTTTGCAACGAGGCTCGAGGTGACATGCTGATGCCGCAGAAGCTGTCGCGCCCGCTCCTGGCCGCCGCAGTCTTTATGCTGCTTGCCGCCGGCCTCGCCCATGCGCAATCGCCGCTCGGCATCGGTACGGCGGAACCGTCCTTCAACACGACGGGGCTTTTCGGCGGCTTGCTTGCCTGGGTCAACCAGCACCAGCAGGCCTTCTACCGCATGCTGACCGGCGCGCTGAAGGCGATGCGCGACGATCCCTGGGCTGCCTCCAGCCTCGTCGGCCTCTCCTTCGCCTACGGCGTCTTCCATGCCGCCGGCCCCGGCCACGGCAAGGCGGTGATCTCCTCCTACATGCTGGCGAACGAGGTCGAACTGAAGCGCGGCGTGCTGCTCTCCTTCCTGTCCTCGCTGCTGCAGGGCCTGGTCGCCATCCTGCTTGTCGGTGCAGCCTATCTCCTGCTGCGCGGCACGACGGTCTCGATGACCGAGGCGACCCACAGCCTGGAAGTCGCGAGCTACGCGTTGATTGCCGCTTTCGGCGCCTGGCTGCTCTATCGCAAGCTCTGGGGTCGCCGCACTGCGCCGCGGCCTTCGGCGCTTGGGGCACAATCCACCTTCGCGGCGATACCAGTCGACGACAACCACCGTCACGCGCCGGGCGAAGTCTGCGCCACCTGCGGCCATGCACACGTCCCCGACCCCTCGCACCTGAGAGGCGACCGTTTCGCGCTGAAGGAAGCCTGGTCGGCCATCGTCGCCGTCGGGCTTCGCCCCTGCTCGGGCGCCCTCATCGTACTCACCTTCGCGCTTCTGAACGGCCTCTATCTCGGCGGCGTGCTGTCGGTGCTGGCCATGTCCATCGGCACGGCGATTACCGTCTCGATCCTCGCCACGCTGGCCGTGACCGCGAAAAGTGCGGCCATGCGCTTTGCCCGCGACGGTTCGCAGGCGCTGAGGGTCGGCAACGCGATCGAGATCGTCGGCGCCCTTCTCGTCATGGTGCTGGGACTGGTGCTGCTCGGGGCTGCGCTGCAGGCCTAAAACGAGGCGCTATTCCTCGCGACTGCGCTGGTAGCGGGCGCGCAGCCAGAAAAGCGCGAAGTAGGCGAGAACGACCAGCGTGCCGAAGGCACCGGCGAGCCAGGGCGAAATCTCGCCAAGCGCAATCATGATCGACGGCAGAACGAAAAAGGCGACGCCGACCCCGACGAGGATGATGGCGGCCGCGATTGCCGGCGACAGGGGCTTCTTGTTCGGTTTCGGTGTCATGCCGCGTCCGCCTTCAATGAGGCCCGGATATCTTCCAGCCGTTGTTTCTGCCTGCCTTCGCCATCGAAATTCGACGGATCGAGCCACAGGTCGAAAGCCCTAGCCGTCACAGGCCATTCCCCGTCGATGATCGAGAACCAGGCCGTATCACGGTTCTCCCGCTTCGACAGCATGTGCTGGCGGAAGACGCCCTCGAAGGTGAAGCCGAGACGTTCGGCGGTGCGCTTGCTCGCGGCATTGCGATTGTCGCATTTCCACTCGTAGCGGCGATAGCCGAGGTCCTCGAAGGCGTGTTTGGCGAGCAGGTACTGCGCCTCGGTCGACAGCGGCGAGCGGGCCATATCAGGACCGTGTGCAATGCCGCCGATCTCGACGACGCCGTTTGCCGGATCGGGCCGCATGTAATGCGCCATGCCGACGACGCAGCCGGTCGCCTTTTCGACGATCACCTCGCGCACCCAGCCGCCCTTGAGGACGGCCTCGGACCAGGCGTCGAAATCCTCGATGCCTGCAAAATCGTCCTGCGCGAAATAGCGCAGCAGCGGATTGATCGCCATGCCGCCGAAGGCATCCCAGAGCGGCTGGAGATGACGCGCCCGATCATAGGGTTCGATCGAGACATAGCGCCCTTCGAGCGCGACCGGACGCGGCGCCGGGCAACCCTTCCAGTTCGTGAGATCGTTCATGCCTGCCTCCGCCGACGTCCTTGCGCAAATATGTGAAAGCCCGGCTTAGTCCAGCCGGGCTTTCCGTTCAAATGCAATTCGGTGATGGGCGCATCAAACCGGCTGACGTCGCGTCTCAGGCCGGAACCTTGGCGGCGGAAACGGTTGCCTCGATATGATCGACGAGAGCATCCGGCAGGGCAAGTCGGCCGGCAAGCAGATCGAGATAGCCGCGTTCCGCACGGGATTTCGGCTCGATGGCGAGGCGCGAGGCGGTGTAGAGCTCGACCTTCTGCTCCTCGGTCCGGGCCGCCCCGACAATGGCATCGAGATCGATCGGATTGGCCAGTTCCTGCTGCAGGAAGGAAGCAGCGTCGCTGGCAAGTCCCGACATCGAGAGCTTGTCCATGATGCGCGCCCGCTCCGCATCGTCGATATGACCGTCGGCCCGCGACGCGGCGATCATGGCGCGGACGAGAACCAGCGCGAAGTCCGCGCTTACAGCTTCCGTCTCGAAGCCGGAATCGGCCGGGGGCGGCAGCAGTTCGGGTGTCGCCTGCGTACCCTGGTCGGGCGCCTGACCCGCCTTGTAGTTCTTGTAGGCCTGGTAGCCGAGGCCGGCGATCGCTGCGAGGCCGCCGATCTTCAGGGCCGAGCCGGCGACTTCGCGCCCCGTGCCGGTTCCAAGCAGCACGCCGGCAATAGCGATCGACGCGAGCGGATTGTCCTTGGCGAGTTGGGTGACCTGCCCCGCGCGGTCGCGAACCGAGCCGCCGGCACCCGGCACCTGCGATCCAAGGAATTGATCCAGCAACTTTTTCGCGTCGAACATCGGCGGTCCTCCAGTTTTCTCTGAACGTGAGACGGAAGATAGGAATGCCCTATTCGAATTACAAACGAATAACGGGCGCGGCCGCCCCTATGACCGAAGACGGAAGGCTTCGGCCGCCAGCTTCGTGATCCCGTCCCAGTCGCCCGCCGCGACCAGATCCTTCGGCGCGACCCAGGAACCGCCGACGCAGACGACATTCGGCAGCGAGAGGTAATCCATCGCATTCTTCAGCGATATGCCGCCGGTCGGGCAGAAGGAGACGCCGGCAAGCGGCGAGGACAGCGACTTGAGATAGGCCGCGCCGCCGGCCTGTTCGGCGGGGAAGAATTTCAAAACCGTATAACCTTCGGCGCGAAGGCTCATCACCTCGCTCGCGGTCGCAGCCCCCGGCAGAAGCGGAATATCGGAATCGGCCGCCGCCTTGAGAAGGTCGCGCGTCGTGCCGGGACTGACGATGAACTGCGAGCCGGCCTTGACCGCTTCCTCATATTGCCGGGCGTCGAGGATCGTGCCGGCACCGGCCACGGCGCCCTCGACCTCGTCCGCCACCGCCCGGATCGCCTCCAGCGCCGCAGGCGTGCGCAGCGTGATCTCGATCGCCTTCAGCCCGCCCGCGACAAGAGCGCGAGCGAGCGGCACGGCACTTTTGGCGTCGTCGACGATGAGAACCGGCACGACCGGCTGGAGCTTGAGGGTCGAGAGCAATTTCGCGGTCTTATCGGTCATGGCATGGCCCTTTAAAACGATTGAATTCAGCGTCCGGAATACGCGGCGCGAAGCACCCTGTCGAGTAAAATCGCGCCATTGCGCCAATGCACCGGAACATATCG
Organism: uncultured Shinella sp.; assembly: GCA_946886325.1. Next base: position 1,303 of record CAMPIK010000087.1, on the reverse strand, counting down.
AACCGTCACAACCTTGTCATGACGGACATTCCGTGTAGTGTTACCAGGCCGCACAGAGCCAAAACGAAAGAGATCGTATGGCCAAAGAGATTGAGAGGAAGTTCCTGGTCTCGGGAAGCCGCTGGCGCCTCAGCGCAGATGCCGGTGTGGAGATCAGGCAGGCTTATCTCGCGACCATGAACGATCGGTCGCTGCGGGTGCGCACCTATGCGGACCGGCGGGCGCAGTTGACCATGAAGGTCGGCCAATCCTCCTTTGTCCGTGACGAATACGAGTTCGATATCGATGTCGGCGAAGCGCGCGAAATGATGCAGCACGCCGTCGGGACTGTCATCGAAAAGGTCCGCCACAAGGTCGAACATCACGGCCATGTCTGGGAAGTGGACGTCTACGGCGGCGCCTATGCCGGGCTCGTCGTCGCGGAAGTCGAGCTTACCGACGAGAGCGAGAGACCCGACTTGCCGGACTGGGTCGGGCGCGAGGTGACCGGCGAGTCCCGGTATTCCAACCAGGCCATGGCCCTTGCGGTGCCCTTTTCCGGTCGAACGAATGCCCTCCAAAATCAGGCCTGACAAACCGCTTGGCAAGGAAGTCAGGCGCATCGCCGCAGCCTATCTCGAGAGGGCGCGGTCGGAACTCACTGACAAGCCCGGTGGCCCGCACGAAGCGATCCACACGGCGCGCAAGCAGTTCAAGCGCGTCCGCGGCCTCTACCGGCTGGTCGCAAGCGGCGCCGGCGCTTTCCAGAAGGCCGAAAACGAGCGCATCGGCAACATGGCACGCGGCCTGTCCGCGGCCCGCGACCAGACGACCCTGATCGAAACGGCCCGACGGCTGGCGATCGCGGCCGACACCGCCGACGAACACATGGCCGTCATCCGCATCTGCGAGCGCCTGGTGGAACGGCGGGACGCCGCACCGCATATGTCGGAAGAAAATCTGGAAAAGGCCATCGCCGGCGCGATCGTGACATGCGGCGAAGCGCTGGAGGCACTCGACCGGCTCGACCTCGATACCACGCCGAAAGGTGCCGCCGATCTTCTCGGCGACGGCTGGCGCCGCACCGGCAAGAAGGCGCTGGCAGCGCTCGCTTCGGCGCGCGAGAGCGGCGATGCGGAGAGTTTCCACACGCTGCGCAAGCGCAGCCAGGACCGCTGGATGCAATGCGGATTCCTCGAACAGGCCTGGCCCTCGATGTTCAAGGCCGCACGCATCCGGGCCAAGCAGCTCGTCGATGCGCTCGGCGAGAAGCAGGACATCTCCGTGCTCAATTCCTTCCTCGACAGCCAGTCGGGCGCCCTGG
>CAMPIK010000086.1 GCA_946886325.1 uncultured Shinella sp. | reverse complement strand
ACCGCATCCTGCTCGATCTCTCCGGCAAGCAGTTGGCCGCGACGCTTCTGGCGCTCGACATCGCCGCCGACGATGCGGCCTTCATCCTGTCGCGGGTCTACCGGCATATCGGCAACAGAAGCGCCGACATCCTGGCGCGGCTCGACCGCGCCGAGGCGCGGGAGCGGGTGGAAAGCTGGCAGCGGGCCGATCACTATACCCGCTCCGGCGTGCCCCATCTCGATGCGGCAAACGCGGCGGGCGAGCGCAACGACGACGCCGGCCTCTCCGGCCGGCGCATCGCGGGCTGAAAACTCAAGCCTCAGAATACCTTGCGATTGTGCGCGCGGACGCGGACCTGTTGCGCCTCGCGGCGCTCGGCCGCGATGGCGGCGATCATCGTCGCGACGAACATGCCGGAAATCAGAAGGGCGAAGGCGGGCAGGATGATGAACATGGCGGTGTCTCCTGGGTCGGGTCCGGGCATCGCGCCCGTTGACCTTGTTTTCCCATGAGACGCGCTTTTCAGCTGTTACCGCCGGAACAGGCTGTCGGCAGCGCTTTGCGGCGGCGGTTCGCCATCCGCCAGCGCCACGAGGTCGGTGATGTCTTCCGTTTCGAGCGCCAGCACCCAGAGGTCGGGATCGAAGCGGATTTCGCGCTCGAGCACAGCCTCGGTTTCGCTGCGCGAGACCCGGTCCAGCCGCCGCTCGAAAAGCCGGTCGCCGCTGTCCTCGGTGTCGAAGAAGCTCTGCGGCGCCGGTGCGAAGAGCGTTTCGGTCCCGTCGCGGAAGGACTGGCGGATGAAGACCGCGCCGGCATCGTCCGCGCCCCGCCGCTCGACCGCCGCAAAATCGCCGCGCGCAAAGACGCGGCGCATCAGGGCGGAGGCGAAGATGTCGGTTTTCACGCGCATCGCCCGGTCCTACACCGCGGCGCGCGTCGCGGCAATGTCGGAGGGTGTAAGGCCATTGCCGTCAGCTAAATCGCGCCGATCCTGAATCTGATGCCCTGCCCCTTGGCAATCCCTCCGATCAAAGACAAGATCATTCCGTACCAGCTTATAGCGTCTGGCTTCTTGGGGAGAGTGCGTTGGAAAACCACGAACCGTTCCTGCGCGAGGCGATCGCGCTCTCGAAATCCGCTGTGGCAAAGGGCGACGAACCATTCGGCTCGGTGCTGGTGAAAGACGGCGACGTCATCCTGACCGCCGAAAACAGCGTCTTCACCGGCCACGACATGACGAACCATGCCGAGATGAACCTGGTCAAGCGAGCGGCGCAGCACTACGACACCGCATATCTTGCCGACTGCACGCTCTACACGAGCACCGAGCCCTGCGCGATGTGCTCAGGGGCGATCTACTGGTCCGGCATCGGACGCATGGTCTACGCATGCTCCGAAACGCGGCTTGGCGAAATCGCCGGCATCGGATTGAACGTGCCGAGCCGGGCGGTGCTGCAAACCGGCGCGCGCACCGTCACTGTGATCGGCCCGACGCCCCTTGAGGACGACGCGGCCGAAGTCCATCAGGCCTTCTGGCCGAAGCATCTGGGCAAGGTATAGGATCCCGGCTCAGGGCAGGTCCCGAGCCTAAATGCGAACGGCGAGCCGCAGGCCGCCCCAGTGGCGACCGTTGACGGTGATCGGCGCGGAAATGTCCTTCATCAGCACGAACTGGCCGCCGCCCATGTCGCGCCGGTAGGTCTGGACGAGGAAGGGTTTCGTGCTGCGGCCGGCGGCAAGGCCGACGCGGTCGCTGAAGATGCGGCGGTTGCGGCAGTTGGCGGTGTTCCACTCGGTCTGGCCCGGCCGCTGCGGCTCGGAGAATTTCCGGTTGTGGGTCGGCAGGTAGCCGTTTTCGTCGATGGCGGCGCAAAAGGCGATGCGCTCGTCGGCGCGGATCGCCGGTTCCTGCAGGTCCGGCAGGACCTGATCGGTGAAATCGGTAAAGCGCGTCAGGTATTGCACCGGATCGGACCCGGCGATCGGCCGGTACTGCCGGTCGAAGAGCGCGTCCATGCCGAGGCGGCCGGAGCGCACGGCGGCCTCGAAGCGGTGGGAGACCTCGGCGGCAAGCGCCGTCACCTGCCGGATGAAGGGCGTATCGACCGTTTCGATGCCGGCGCTGGCGGTCTCCTGGATGATGCGTTCGGAGAGCGCCACGACGTCGCCGACCTTGGCGGAAGCCGTCTGCAGGCTGTCGCTGGACTTGACGATATCGGCCGAGACGGTGCCGAGCGACTGGGTGAATTCGGCGCATTGCCGGTCGACCGAGCCGGTGGTCGCGGCAAGCGAGGTCGCGCTGTCGAGGATCTTCGACATCACGTCCTCGACGCCGACGAAAGAGCCCTTGACGCTCGACGCCGTCGCCTTGACGCCCTCGGCCGAGACGCGCGCGCCTTCGCCGGCCGCAATCAGCCGGTCGATGCGGCTCGTCAGTTCCGACAGCGTGGCCTGGATCGAGGCGGTGGTCTGCGAGGTCTGCAGCGACAGCGCGCGCACCTCGGCGGCGACGACCGCGAAACCCTTGCCGGCATCGCCGGCGCGCGCCGCCTCGATGGCGGCGTTCAGCGCCAGTAGGTTGGTCTGCCGCGCGATCGTGCCGATCGCGTCGGCAAGCCGGCCGACATCGGCGAGCGCCCCGGAAAAGGCGCCGATCTCGGTGCCGATTTCGTTCGATGCAGTGACCATGTGGTCAATCGCTGTAATGGAGCCGTCGAGCTCGACGGCCTGGCGTCCGAGCACCTCGCGGGCGCTTGCGGCGAGCTTGTCGGTCTCGCCGAGCGCGCGGGCGACAGCGCCGTTCGCCTCCGCGATGGCGCCGGCCGTCTGGGTGAGGCGCGCGAAGAGCGAGGCATGTTCGGCGGATTGCGCGGCCGTGTCCTGGATCGTGCCGGCGATGTCGACGAGATGCAGCCCGAGGTCGGACGCCTCGTGCGCGAGCGCTGCCACCACGGCATGCAGCACGCCGTCGTCCGCAGCCGGCGGCTCGTCCGCCACAAATGGCGGGTCAACCTCGATAGGGTTTGCAAGTGCAGTCACGTCGGACCTCCCGGATATCAGGAGATCATTGGACGGACATGGTTAACGGGCGGTTTATTCCGCAACGCCCGGTAGGCGTAAGACTTTGGTCGTAGCTGTCAGAGCGCGCCGATCGACTTCAGCTTGTCGAGCACGGCCTCGTTCGGCTCGCCGGTCACCGGCAGGCGGTAGTGCTTCTCGAAATGGCGGATGGCGTTGCGGGTCTTCTCGCCGGCGAAACCGTCGACGGTGACGTCGGCATAGGCGATGTTGCTGAGCCCCTTCTGGATCTTCATCACCATCTCGCTCGGGACCGCCTTGACGACGCCCGCCGTCGTCGCGGGATCGGCCTCGGCGGCCATGATGGCGGCGGCGACGGGATCGACGCCCTCGGCCGCTGTCGGGTCCTTGACCTCCTCGAACGGCCGTTCCTTCGGCAGGACCGCCACGGCCGTCTCCGCCGCGTCGTCGGTCGTTCCGGCACGCAGCGCCGCCAGCAGGGCCTCGTCGGCGGCGCCACTGACGACGAAGCCGCGCTCGCCCTCGAAGGCGCGGATCGCTGCCACCGTTTCCGGCCCGAGCACGCCGTCGGCGCGGCCCGTATAGAAGCCCTGGCGGCCGAGTTCGCTCTGGATGTCGGAGACCAGCGGATTGGCGGCCGGCAAGGTTCCGGGGTCGCCTTCGCGCTCGATCAGGAAGGTCGTCACGTCCTTGGTATCGGGTCGCGTCGCAGTGAAGCCCAGCGTATTGCTTGCATTGCGCGTGCGCAGGATCGGCGAAGGATGGTCGCCCGGCTGGTACCAGAGCGCATTGGCCGCGACGAAGCTGAAGATGACGGCAAAGGCGGTGCTGCCGCCGATCAGCGTCGGATGACGCGCCGCAAGGCTGCCGAGCGCCACGAGCGCGCGCAGCGTCAGGCCCGGTCCCGACCGGGTCGCCACCGTCTTCTGTTTGCCGCGAGCACCCGGCCGTTCAGGCTGTTTTCGCGCGCGTGTCGCCATGACCTCTATCCTTGTCGTCTCGCACCGGCCGGGAGGAGGCCGGGGCAACCGGCGCTGACGCGCCGGCCTTGTCTTCAATGCGTCCGCCAAGCCGCGGCGGAAACTCAACCGGCGCCGAACCGTCGCTGTCGACGGAGGCGGCAATGCCTGATCCGTCCGCCGGCACCGAAACCGTGATCACCGTGCCGACGCCCGGATCGCTTGCGATCGCAAAGCGGCCGCCATGCAGGGCAACGAGACCCTTGACGAGCGACAGGCCGAGGCCGGTGCCCTCGTATTTGCGGGTGTACTCGTTCTGGACCTGCGTGAAGGGCTGGCCGATGCAGTCGAGCTTGTCGGCCGGGATGCCGATGCCGGTATCGCTGACGGTCAGCACCAGGTCGCGGCCGTCGCGTGCCGCATCGATCGTGACCATGCCGCCGCGATCGGTGAATTTTATGGCATTGCCGACGAGGTTGATCAGCACCTGCTGGAGCGCGCGCTGGTCGGCGATCGCCTCGCCGAGGCCGCGCGGCACGCGGCTCGTCAGCTGAATGCCCTTTTCGCGCGCCTGAAGGCCGAGCATCTGCTCGCAGGCGTTGACGCTGCCGGCGACGTCGAAGGGCTCGGGCAGCAGTTCGTAGCGCCCCGCCTCGATCTTCGAGACATCCAGCATCGTGTTGACGACGGAAAGCAGATGGCTGCCCGACTGGTGGATGAGCGCCACATATTCGCGCTGGCGGTCGTTTTGCAGCTTGCCGAAATACTCGCCGGTGAGGATGTCGGAAAAGCCGAGGATGGCGTTCAGCGGCGTGCGCAGTTCATGGCTGACGGCGGCGAGGAACCGCGTCTTGGCGTCGTTGGCCGATTCCGCCTCGGCGGTCTTGCGGGCGCTCTCGCTGCGAAGCGTCGCCTCGTCGGATATGTCGCGCGACTGGGCAACGATCGCCGCAGGCGTGCCGTCCGCACCCGGGCAGGCGGTCAGGTCGGTGCGCATGTGCACGAACTGCTCGGCCTCCGCGCCGGTACGCCGGCGTTCGATACGCAGGTCGACGGTGACGTGGCTGCCGCCCTGGCGAAGGCTGTCCACCGCGGCCAGGAAGCCAAGGCGATCAGAGACATGGATCTGGTCGAGGAAGCCGCGGCCGAGCGGGCTGCGCATCCAGCCGAGGATCGCCTCGCGGTCGCGGCCGTGCACCGCGGTCACATGACCGCGCATATCGTGCAGCGTCACGAGGCCGGCGAAGAGATCATAGGGAGAGGCCTCTGCAGCGGGCGGCGCGGCGCTGTCGAGCGGGGCGGAAGGCGAAGGCGCATCCGGGCGCCGGCCGATGGCGGCAGCACCGGCGAGCAGCGTGCCGGAAACGGCAAGTGCGGCGCCGACCGGCAGCGCTGTGGAGGCGGGAAGAAGGGCTGCAAGTGCCAGCGGCAGGCCGGGGATCGCGACGAGCGCGCCGAGGCAGACGCTGCGGAGGCGGACGGTTGCCGCGTCATGCGCGGACGAGCCGACGTCGCCCGTCATGCCAGCCGCGGCGGCCGCCATCCTGTCAGCGATGTCACTCAAAAAACGCAACGCAAAACCCTGCCGAACTTGTTCTTTTCTATGCCGTCAAAATCGCATCGGCGACTTAAGGAAAGAATAAACGCAAGGCTCCGGAAGGGGGCCAAAAAGGGCGAAAAGTCCCGTTTCGAGGCAATCCAGCAGCTATTTCGGCAATGTGGTTAATGGGGGGTAAGCGTCTCAAAATGCGGCATTTTTCCGGTTATGTTAACCTCTGGGGCAAGGGGCCGTCAGCCTGAGTCCCGGCTTCCCAAAGGCCCCCGCCCCGGCCCGCGGCCATCATCCTTAACGGCAATCGCTAAAATCTGCCTCAAATGCCGTTCAAAGGCCGATAGATCGCATTTTATGCAAATCTGCGGAAAACCCGAACCATTCCCGCAATGGGGAATTTCCGTCCGGGGCCTATTCTCGCCTCACGGTTCGGAAAACGGCCGCCGGCAACGACCGGCATCAGCCACGAACCGGAAGGGATCGCCCGGCACAAACAGCCGGGCACCAAACAAGGATGGGCAAGACGATGTGGTTTCTGATCAAGGGAACGTTCTGGTTCTCCATGGTGCTGGTGCTCCTGCCGTTCATCGACGGCGAATCGACCAGGAAGCTTGAAAATGCGCCCGCCGTGGAACTCGGCGACACCTTCACCGCCGCAAGCGAGGCGATCACCTATCTTTCGGCCATGTGCCTCGAAAAGCCCGATGTCTGCGAGAAGGGCGCGGAAACTTTCGTCGCACTCGGCCACCGCGCCAAGGAAGGCGCCCGCGTCGCCTACAAGATGCTCGACGCCCAGTTTGCCGAGACGGATGTGGCAACGGCCGAACCGGCCCGTATCGAGGACGTGCTCGACCAGCCGCTGCCGGACGCGAAACAGGCGAAGGCATCGATTGCAGCCGACGACGTCATCACCGGCACGATCGCCATCCCGACCCGCCGCCCGGACCGCACGGAGTAGCCCTCCTCCTCATCCACGCCCGATTTTCTTCGCCTGACAATCCTGTTCACAGTTCTGCCTGCCTTGTTGCTCCTGCAACCGCCGTGAGGAAAGCCCATTGCCTCACGGCGTTTCTTTTTGCGCTTCTCCGCCCTGTCGAACGCACCCTGCCCCGATCAGCGGTTCAATTGTCCGGCGTTCTGCCCTATATGAGCGGCAGACGTTCCAACGGATAGCGCAATGACCGAGCTTGCCCAGATCATCGACGACTTCGCCTTTCTCGACGAGTGGGAGGACCGCTATCGGTATGTGATCGAGCTCGGCAAGGCGCTGCCGGATCTGCCCGAGGACAAGCGCATCTCCGCCAACAAGGTGCAGGGCTGCGCGAGCCAGGTGTGGCTCGTCACCCATTCGGATGGCGGTGCCGATCCGGTGCTGACCTTCGAGGGCGATTCCGACGCGCATATCGTCAAGGGGCTGGTCGCCATCGTGCTTGCCACCTATTCCGGCAAGCCGGCCTCCGAGATCGCAAGGCTCGACGCGCTGGATGTCTTCGGCAAGATCGGCCTCGTCGAGCATCTCTCACCCCAGCGTGCCAACGGGCTTCGCTCCATGATCAAGCGCATCCGGAACGAGGCCGCCATCCGCGTCGCCGCCTGATGGCGGACTGAACAGACCTATTCCGAGAGATGGATGCCGCCGGCATCCGGCCGGTAGCCTTCCCCGCCCCAGGCATGGTTGCGCGGCCGCCGTTCGGGTCGCGGCGGATCGTAGTGGCGGGCAAGCGCCATCAGCGCCGTGCGCAGCATCAGCTTGGCAGACCGCGCCGGCCACTGGCGCTCCCGCTCGACCGTCTCGAGCCCCTTCATGAAGCAGCAGACGTCGAGCGCCACGCCCGACAGTTCCGGCCCCATCGCTTCCACAGCCGAGGCGACGCGCGCGCGGGCGGCAAGCGCCGTGTCCGACAGGTCGCGTCCCCTGCCCGCCTCGCCGCGCCCGCGGGTCGCAAGCCGCGGCTCCCAGCTCATCGTCACGCGCGGCTGAAGCCCGCCGCGCTGGAAATCCGCCGCAAGACGCTCGCCGGCCGCAAGCGCGCCTTCCGGCAGGTAGGCCTCACCCGCCTTGTCGCGCATGCGGGCAAGGCCTGCGAGCGGCGATTCGGCGCGATTGATGCGCACGGTCTGGCGGCTGCCATCGACATCGGCCACGGCCGATTCGGTGATCCGGTGCTGGGCCGGGAAATCCTCGGCCCCGGCCAGCATGCGGCGCAGAAAGGTGCGGGCTTCGGGCGTCGCGGCGATGTGAACGCCGTTGCGCTGCACGAGACCCGCGCGCGCCGCCTCGGCGACCGTCGCTGCTTGAGCCGCGATGGAGCGGCCGCAGGCGGCCGTCAGCCGCAGCGTGCCATCCGGTGCGGCATCCGATGCCACAAGCGACGCCTTGCCCGCCGAGAGCAGGAATTGCAGCAGGCGCGCGAGCGGGCGCCGCGTGTTGGATGCCTTTGTTTCAGTCATGATCGGCAAGCCCCGCCGGCCCGAAGACGGAGAGCACGATGCGCTCCGCCGTCGTGACGAACTCGTCGAAGGCCGCATTGTCGCGCCGGTCCTCGACCACGTTGCAG
>CAMPIK010000085.1 GCA_946886325.1 uncultured Shinella sp. | reverse complement strand
TCCGATGGCGTCATCACGCGCTTCTGGTCGCCCTTTTCGGCGCCCGCGGGGCGGATGCCCGGCGTCACGATCGCCATGTCAGGACCGACGATCTTGCGAACGGCCGAGGCTTCCTCGGCCGAGCAGACGATGCCGCCCATGCCGGCGATGCGCGCCTGTTCGGCGCGGCGCAGCACCAGCGTATGCGGGTCGTATTCGTAGCCGGCGTCGATGACATCCTTCTCGTCCATCGAGGTGAGCACCGTCACGCCGAGCAGGCAGAGGTCGGAGCCGCGCGCCGCCGCGACGGCTGCCGCCATCGCCTTCGGATAGGCATGCAGCGTCAGCATCGACATGCCCATCTTGACGATGTTCTCGACGCCCTTGGCGACCGTGTTGTCGATGTCGAGCAGCTTCATGTCGAGGAAGACATTCTTGCCGTCGCGGGCGAGATCGCGGGCAAATTCGAGGCCGCCGGCAAAGACGAGCTGATAGCCGATCTTGTAGAAGGAAACGCTGTCGCCGAGCGCGCGAACCGTGCGTTCGGCGTCGGCTATGGTCGGAACGTCGAGGCCGACGATGAGATGATCACGTGCGGACATGGCCAAATCCTCTCCACTCTTCCATCGCCGTCCAGTCGCATGCGAGCGTGCGATCCGCAAGCCGAAATGCGAAGAGATTGCCGCCGCCGGCCGGCTGGTCCTCGCTTCGGGACAGGTCGCGATTGCCGAGATGGCATTTCAGCAGCGTGCCGACGCCGCCATGGCCGACAAAGGCGATCGGCAGGGCCGGATCGTGCGCAGCAAGGATGCGGTCGACGGCGGCGGCGATGCGGGACTGCGCATCGATTGCCCGCTCCCAGCCGCGATAGCTTTCCTGCGGATGGGCGAAGAACCAGTCGGCAGCCGCCTCGAAGGCCGGCGGCGGCAGGAAGCCGGTCGCGGACCTGTCGTTCTCGCCCATGTCGTCGGCGATCTCCACCGCGATACCGGTTCCGGCCGCGAGGATATCAGCGGTCTCCGTCGCCTTGGTCTCGTCGCTGGATATGATCCGCTTCAACGCGCCGACCCATTCCAATCGGGCGGTCGCGCTTGCCCGCGAGCGCCCGAGGTCCGAAAGGCCCCAGCGCGGCACGGGCACCAGAGGATCGATCTGCACCTGCGGATGCGTGATGTAGACGCCGAACATCGGGTGCTGGTCAGTGCTGCTTGCGATAGGTCCAGAGCTGCGCCGGCGGGATGTTGCGCACGACGAAGTCGAGATGGCTGATCTGGTATCGGTCCGGCATGGCGACGACCGGCGACATCGGGCCGTAGGAAATCTGCACGACCGGGCGGCCGGGCGGGATGCGGCTGAGCAAGTCCTCGATCAGCGCGACCCGCTGGTACATCGGGAAATTGAGCAGCGGCACGGCGCAGACCACGCTGTCGAAGGTCTGGTCCTTGAGGTCGCCAAGCGTCTTGTCGAGATCGAAGGCGTCGCCGTTGACGAAATTGACGCCGGGGAACCGGTCGACGAGATAGGTGTAGAACTCAGGGGAATATTCGACGGAAACCAGCTTTTCCGGCGCGATGCCGCGCTCCAGGATCGCCTTGGTGATGACGCCGGTGCCGGGGCCGAGTTCGAGCACGGGAAGGCCGGATTGCGGATTGACGACGCTCGCCATGCGCCGCGCGGTGATCGCGGAGGTCGGCATCAGCGCGCCGACGGCCTTGGTGTTGCTGATCCAGCCCTTGAAGAAGCGGATCTCGTCGTCGAACTTCCGGCCGAGCCGTTCCTTGACCTTCATGCGTACGTTCATCTGCGTCCCCGACTGAAACTGGTTTACGCCTCAATGCCCTGAGCCGCCAAGGGTTCCGGGTATTGTCCTGCCGACACCTCTCCGCATCGACCCCCGATCAATATGTGCTCCTGTTTGCGTCAAAAACAAGTCTGTATGCGTCGATGCCCCCTGGGTTCTCAACAGTTAGCATCGCCCTAAACGCCTGTTTTGCCATAAAAAAGCCCGCCGGACCGAAGTCGACGGGCTTGTGGCGATCACAAGGACGGGCCGCTCAAACGCGCATCGGCATCAGCACATAGAGCGCGTCGTCGCCCGCCATGTCGCGAACGAGCGTCGGCGAACCGGGATCGGCGAGCATGAAGACGGCGTCCGTGCCGGAGAGCTGGGCCGTGATGTCGAGCAGGTATTTGGCGTTGAAGCCGATCTCGAGCGGGTCGCTTTCGTAGCCGACGGGCAGTTCTTCGGTGGCGCTGCCCGAATCCGGGTTGTTGACCGTCAGGGTCAACTGTCCGTCGGTCAGCGCCAGCTTGACGGCGCGTCCGCGCTCCGACGAGATGGTGGAAACGCGGTCGACCGCCTGCGCGAAGGACTGGCAATCGATCTTCAGTTCCTTGTCGTTGTTCGCCGGAATGACCCGCTGGTAGTCCGGGAACGTGCCGTCGATCAGCTTCGAGGTCATCACGATGGAGCCGATGGTGAAGCGGATCTTGGCATCCGAGACCTCGACGGTGACGACGAGATCGGGACTGTCGACGAGCTTCTGCAATTCGCCGACCGTCTTGCGCGGGATGATGATGCCCGGCATGCCTTCGGAGCCCGATGGCGCCTCGATGTCGGCGCGGGCGAGGCGATGGCCGTCGGTCGCGACGGCGCGCAGCTTCAGCTGCCCCTTGCTTTCGATCGTGTGGATGAAGATGCCGTTCAGGTAGTAGCGCGTCTCTTCCGTCGAGATGGCGAACTGCGTGCGGTCGATCAGCATCTTGAGATCGGTCGCCTTCATGCGGAACGTGTGGCTGAACGCGCCGGCCGTCAGGTCGGGGAAATCCGCCTGCGGCAGGCATTGCAGCGAGAATTTCGAGCGCCCCGAGGCGACCGTCATCGCCGCGCCGTCGGGCGTGGTGGCGAGCAGGACTTCGGACCCGTCGGAGAGCTTGCGCACGATGTCGTAGAGAAGATGGGCGGGAACGGTGGTCGCGCCGGCCTGCTCGACCTGCGCCGGGGTCGCCTCGGTGATTTCGAGATCGAGGTCGGTCGCCTTCATTTCCAGGCTGGCGCCGTCCGAGCGCAGCAGCACGTTCGAGAGGATCGGGATCGTGTTGCGACGCTCGACCACGCGATGGACGTGGTTCAGCGATTTCAGAAGGTTGGACCGCTCGAGTGTAATACGCATGGACTGTACCGCTTTCGACCATGGTCGCGCCTGAGGCCGGCGCGGCCTATGCCTTGGAGTGCCGGCTGCCGCCGGAAGGATGTGGAGGCGCAAAATGGCAGATGTTCGCCGCGAAATGCAAGAGGCAAGGCCAATGGCGCAACAGGATAATGCCGCGCCGCACGCCCTTGCCGCCGCGCCGGGCCTCGACCATAAGGGACAGGCCGGGACGGTCCGCCATCGCGGTGCTCGCGTGGCGATGAGGGATGACGACGTGAAAGAGGACGGCAGGGACGGGGCGGGCAACGTGCGCGGCTTTCGGGTGCACAATACATTCGTGGCCGCCCGGCCGCTCGAACCGGCGCTCTATCTCGTCGCGACACCCATCGGCAATCTCGGCGACATCACGCTGCGCGCGCTGGAAACGCTTTCCGGCGCCGATGTGCTGGCCTGCGAGGATACGCGCGTCACCCGCGTGCTGCTCGACCGCTACGGCATCGTCAACCGACCCTACGCCTACCATGAGCACAATGCCAAAGAGGCGGGACCGCGGCTGATCGCGGCGCTCGACGCCGGCAAGTCGGTTGCGCTCGTGTCCGATGCGGGTACGCCGCTCGTCTCCGATCCCGGCTACCGTCTCGGCCAGCAGGCGATCGAGGCCGGCCACCGGGTCGTGCCGATCCCGGGCGCCTCGGCGCCGCTGGCCGCCCTCGTCGGTTCCGGCCTGCCGAACGATGCCTTTCTCTTTGCAGGTTTCCTGCCGGTCAAGGACAAGGCGCGCCGCGACCGATTGGCGGAACTGGCAAACATCCCCGCGACGCTCATCTTCTTCGAATCGCCGCATCGCATCGCCGCAACCGTCGCAGCGGCGGCGGAGGTGCTCGGAGCCGACCGCGCCGCCTGCGTCTGCCGGGAACTGACCAAGACCTTCGAGGAGTTTCGCCGCGGCTCGCTCGGCACGCTTGCCGAACACTATGGCGATGGCGCCAATGTCAAAGGAGAGATCGTCTTCGTCGTCGCTCCGCCGGATGCGCCGGCACCGCCCGATGCGGTCGATGTGGACGCGATGCTGAAGGATCTCGTCGCCCGCATGCCGGCCGGCAAGGCGGCGACGGAGGCCGCGCACCGGCTGGGCCTGCCACGCAAGGATCTCTACCAGCGCCTGCTCGACATGAAGGACGGCGATGGCAAGGCCGGCGCCTGATCCGAAACGCCGGCGCGCCTTCCGGCGCGGCCATGTCGCGGAATATGTCGCGGCGGCCTTCCTCCTGTGCAAGGGCTATCGCATCTTGGCCATCCGCCATCGCACCAGCCTCGGCGAAATCGACCTCATCGCGCGCAAGGGCGACCTCGTCGTCTGTGTCGAGGTGAAGGCGCGCCGCGACCTCGACAGCGCGGTCTTCGCCGTCACCGGCACCGCCCAGAACCGCATCCGCGCCGCAAGCGATCTCTGGCTCTCGCGCCAGCCCGACGCGCATCGCCTGTCCGTCCGCTACGACATCGTCGCGGTCCGGCCATGGCGGCTGCCGCATCATCTTGTGGATGCGTTTTGACCAAATGGAAAATGTAACGAAAGTGACACGAAACCGTAACGCGCCCGTCATCCTGGCTGATTAGTGCACCCCTCACACCAACCCCGGTGAAGAGGAGCCCACCATGATCAAGTCCTTCTCCCTTGCAGGTCTCGCACTCGCATTTTCCGCAACGACATCGCTTGCCGCGACCAACATCACCTGGTGGCACGGCATGGCCGGCCGCAACGGCGAGGTCATCAACGAGGTTTCGCAGAAGTTCAACGAAGCGCAGCAGTCCTGCATGCTGACGCCGGTCTCCAAGGGCACCTACGAAGAGGCGCTCGCTTCCGGCATCGCCGCCTTCCGTTCGGGCGAACAGCCGAACATCCTGCAGGTCTTCGACGCCGGCGCGGCGACGATCATCAATGCACCGGGCGCCGTCATCCCGGCCGAGGACCTGATCAACAACGCCGGCTACACGTTTGACCGCGAAGCCTTCATCGAGGGCGTGCGCTACTTCTACGCCGATTCCGACGGCAAGTTCGTCGGCATGCCGTTCAACTCGTCGGCGCCGATCATGTACATCAACACCGAAGCGCTCGAAAAGGCCGGCGTCACGGCGCCGAAGACCTGGGAAGAATTCGAGGCGATCGCGCCGAAGCTCAAGGAAGCAGGCTATCTGCCGCTCGCGCAGGCGCAGCTCACCTGGCAGTTCACCGAGAACTTCTTCTCGCGCCACAACATCCAGTTCGCGACCAACAACAACGGTTACGACACGGTCGTCGATACCAAGATCAACATGACGGACCCGAACCTCGTCATGATGTTCACCAAGCTGAAGAGCTGGGCCGACGAAGGCTATTTCGGGTATTATGGTGCCGGCTGGGCCGACAACCAGAAGGTCTTCGAAGAAGGCAAGGCCGCGTTCTGGATTGGCTCGTCGGGCTCCTTCGGCGGCCTCCAGAAGACCGCGCAGAAGCCTTTCACGGCCGACTTCCTGCCGTATTGGGCAAGCGTCGAGGGCGCGGGCACCAACACCTTCATCGGTGGCGCGGCTCTCTTCGCCATGTCCGGCAAGTCGGACGCGGAGAACAAGTGCACGGCCGATTTCTTCCAGTTCCTGACCTCGCCGGAAATCCAGAAGTTCTACCACCAGGCGACCGGCTACGTGGCCATCACGGAAGCCGCCTATGAGCTGACCAAGTCGGAAGGCTACTACGAGAAGACCCCGGTCGCCGAAGTCGGTATCAAGCAGCTCATGCTGAAGTCCGGCGAATGGTCGAAGGGCTACCGCCTCGGCTTCTACCCGCAGATCCGCGCGATCATGGAACGCGAATACGGCCGCATCTTCGCCGGCGAGACTTCCGTCGAGGAGGGCCTGAAGACGATCGAGACCGAAGGCAACGAGCTTCTCGCCCGCTTCGCCAAGACGGCCGGCTGATAAGGACGGGTTTCCCCCTCACCCCGCCTCCGCTTCGCTTGGCGACCCTCGCCCCGCTGGGGAGAGGGGGATCGGTGACGCCGCGGCTCTTCCCCTTCTCCCCACCGGGGAGAAGGTGGCCGGCAGGCCGGATGAGGGGGTGCCCAACTCCAAAGGAACGCCCATGAAGCGCGTCCAGTTCTCCTCGCCCTATCTGCCCTATCTCTTCCTGGCGCCGCAGATGGCGATCATCTTCATTTTCTTCTACTGGCCCTCCGTTCAGGCGGTGCAGTCCTCCTTCTATCTGGAGGACCCGTTCGGTTTCGGCGCGACCTTCGTCGGCATGGGCAATTACGTCGATGCCGTCACGTCGTCGCAATATCTGAGCATCGCCCGCTTCACGGTCTTCTTCACGATCGTCGTGACGTTCCTGTCGCTGGCGATCGGCATGCTGCTCGCCGTCAAGGCCGACGCCGTGCTGAAGGGCGGATCGACCTACAAGACGCTGCTCATCTGGGTCTATGCCATCGCGCCCCCGGTCGCCGGCCTGATGGGCATGATGTTCTTCGACCAGCATATCGGCCCGCTGGTCAGGCTCGCGGCCTTTTTCGGCTGGGAGATGAAAGTGGGCCTCAACTACAATGACACGGCGATCGCCATGATCATCGTCTCGGTCTGGAAGCAGATCCCCTACAATTTCATCTTCATCCTGTCGGGGCTGCAAAGCATTCCCGTCTCGGTGCGCGAGGCGGCGACGATGGACTGCCGCTCCGGCACGCGCCGCTTCTGGACGATGACGCTGCCGCTGCTCGCGCCCACCGCCTTCTTCCTGCTCATCATCAACATGACCTATGCGCTCTTCGACACGTTCGGCGTGATCGACGTGATGGTGAAGGACAAGGCGGCCAACAATCCGATCACGCTGGTCTACAAGGTCTACATGGACGGTTTCCGCGGCAACGACCTCGGCGGCTCCTCGGCCCAGTCGGTCATCCTGATGATCGTCGTCTTCGTGCTCACCATCTTCCAGTTCCGCTTCATCGAGCGGCGCGTGCACTACAATTGAGAGGGCGCCCGCCATGAACCGTGTCAAGCCATTCGACCATCTGATCCTTCTCATCGGCGTCTTCATCATGGTGGCGCCTGTGGTCGTCGCCTTCATGACCTCGACGCACGAGGCGGCCGAGATCCATCGCACCGGCCTGTCGGCGACCTGGGGCGGCCATTTCGTCGAGACCTACGAGAAAGTCTTGACGAAGCAAGGCGGCTTCACCGGCCAGATCACCGGCGCGCGCATGGTGATGAACTCGATGATCCTCGGCATCGGCTTTGCCGTCGGCAAGATCGTGCTGTCGATGCTCGCCGCCTATGCGATCGTCTATTTCCGCTTCCGGCTCGGCACGCTGTTCTTCTGGATGATCTTCACGACGCTGCTGCTGCCGCTCGAAGTGCGCATTCTCCCGTCCTACGAGGTGATGAACAAGCTGGGCCTGACCAACACCTATACCGGCCTCATCGTGCCGCTGCTGGCGTCGGCCACCGGCACCTTCTTCTTCCGCCAGTTCTTCAAGTCGGTTCCCGACGAACTGCTGGAGGCGGCGCGCATCGACGGCGCCGGTCCGTTCAAGTTCTTCATCGACGTGCTGGTGCCGCTGTCGAAGACGATGATCGCCGCGATCTTCATCATCATGTTCGTCTATGGCTGGAACCAGTATCTCTGGCCGACCTTGATGACGACGGACGAGAGCTTCTTCACGCTGGTGCGTGGCATCAAGCAGATCCTGCTCGTCTGGATCGGCTCGCAAATCCCCGACTACAACGAGGCCTTCGCGCTGGCGATCCTCGCCATGCTGCCGCCGGTGATGATCGTCGTCATCTTCCAGCGCTGGTTCATCAAGGGCCTCACCGAGAGCGACAAATAAAGGAGAAGGGTCCGATGGCATCGATCGGCATCAGGGACGTTTCCAAGATCTACACGGGCGGCGTGAAGGCCGTGAATTCCGTCAGCATCGACATCGAGGATGGCGAGTTCATCGTGCTCGTCGGCCCGTCCGGCTGCGGAAAATCCACGCTGCTGCGCATGGTTGCAGGGCTTGAGGAGATCAGCGAGGGCAAGGTCACGATCGGCACCCGCACGATCAACGATGTCGATCCCGCCGACCG
>CAMPIK010000084.1 GCA_946886325.1 uncultured Shinella sp. | reverse complement strand
GCGAGAGCCCGTTTTTTATTGTCCGGTCGCTTTGGTCAGCGCGCGCGCCGCCGTTCGGCGGAGGGCTGGTAGGCGAGCTTCTGGTGGTAGCCGCAATAGGGCGAGGAGTCCGGGGACTCGTTGCCGCAGAAATGGAAGTCGTCCTTCAGCGGATCGCCGATCGGCCACTTGCAGGTGCGCTCGGTCAGATCCGTCAGTTCGAGGCAGCGGGCCATCGGCACGACCACGTCGTTGGCCGGGCGCAGGACCTGCTCGATGTCGAAGGAGACCTCGATCTCTTCCTTGACGGCGTTGGCGCCTGCCGGCCGCGTAACGGTCCGCGTGGTGACGCGCGCCGCAAAGTTCGGTGCGCGCGGTGCGGATGTCGGCCGCTTGGTGCGTGCCGCAGCCGGCGTGCCGCCCGATTTCGCACGGCCCGGAAGGTTCAGGCGGTGGACCTTGCCGATCACCGCGTTCCGGCTCACGCCGCCGAGCTGCGCTGCGATCTGGCTCGCGCTCAAGCCTTCGGCCCAGAGCCTTTTCAGTCTCTCTACCCGCTCGTCTGTCCAGTTCATGCCATCGTCTCCGTTTCAGCGTCGGCAACCGGAGAATCCCTAGCCGCTGTTCCGGACGGGTCCGGAACATGAACGCGTTAACACTGTTGGTGACTAGTTCCGCCGCATGCAGCCTAGCAATTGAATATTAACCTAGAGACAGGGGGACTCCGTGACAAGAGTCGCCGGAATCGGGCCGAATCGATTTTGGGGTTTTCCCCAACTTGCTGTCCGGGTGTGACTCGGTTGCGACACCTCTCGGTACTTCCGTGAATCCTCACGTAACGGCAGGTTAAGCCGTCCTTGAGCATTGGCTTTTGTTGACATCGCAATGCGAAATGTCGATAGTGCGGCTGCCGCCGAAAGGCGGCATTTTTAATTTTTCCGGCTCCGGAAAAGTCGCCGCCCAGACCGATTTCGCGTCCATCCCGAGGGAGATCCGCGCCATGGCCGATGCCACGCCGCTCTATGATACCTATTCCCGCGCACCGCTCCGGTTCGAGCGCGGCGAAGGCGTCTGGCTCATTGCGGAAGACGGTTCGCGCTATCTGGACTTCGCAGCCGGCGTCGCCGTCAATTCGCTCGGCCATGCCCATCCGCATCTCGTCGAGAGCCTGAAGGCGCAGGCGGACAAGGTCTGGCACCTCTCCAATCTCTATCAGGTGCCGGGGCAGGAGACGCTTGCCACGCGGCTGACGGACGCGACATTTGCCGACAAGGTCTTCTTCACCAATTCCGGCGCCGAGGCACTGGAATGTGCGATCAAGACGGCCCGGCGCTATCATTTCGCCAACGGCCAGCCCGGCAAGTTCCACATCATCACCTTCGAAGGCGCCTTTCATGGCCGCACGCTGGCGACGATTGCCGCCGGCGGGCAGGAGAAGTACCTCGAAGGCTTCGGTCCGAAGGCGCCCGGTTTCTACCAGGTGCCGTTCGGCGACATCGCCGCGGTCAAGAACGCCATCACCGAGGAAACGGCCGCCATCCTGATCGAGCCGGTGCAGGGCGAAGGCGGCATCCGCACGGTCGAGAAGGAATTCCTGCAGGAGCTGCGCGCGCTTTGCGACGAATACGGCCTGCTTCTGGTTCTCGACGAGGTCCAGTCGGGCGTCGGGCGCACCGGCAAGCTCTTCGCGCATGAATGGTCGGGCGTGACGCCCGATATCATGGCAGTCGCCAAGGGTATTGGCGGCGGCTTTCCGATGGGCGCCTGCCTTGCGACGGAAGAGGCGGCCTCCGGCATGGTCGCCGGCACGCATGGCTCGACCTATGGCGGCAACCCGCTCGCCATGGCGGTCGGCAACGCGGTGCTCGATGTCGTTCTGGCCGACGGGTTCCTCGATCATGTGCGCGACGTTGCACTCGTCTTCCGTCAGGGGCTTGCCTCGCTGCAGGACCGTTTCCCGGATGTCATTGCGGAAATCCGCGGCGAAGGGCTGATGCTCGGCATCAAGGCGAAGATCCCGACGGCCGAACTGCTGAAGGCGGTTCGCGCCGAGCATCTGCTGGCCGTTCCGGCCGGCGACAACGTGCTGCGGCTCCTTCCGCCGCTGGTCACGACGGTGGACGAGGCGCGTGAGGGGCTTGCGCGGCTGGAACGGGCGATCGAACGCCTCGGCGCGGCAAAAGGGGCTGCCTGACACCGTCGGGCGAGATACAGGGCGGATACATGGCCGGCACCAGACATTTTCTCGATCTTTCGGCGATGACGGCGCAGGACCTGCGCGTCATCATGGATGACGCCATCGTTCGCAAGTCCGCGACGAAGGCGGGCACGGCGGAAAAGCCGCTTGCCGGCAAGATGCTCGCGATGATCTTCGAGAAACCCTCGACCCGCACGCGCGTTTCCTTCGACGTCGGCATGCGCCAGCTTGGCGGCGAGACGCTGTTCCTGTCGGGCACGGAAATGCAGCTCGGCCGGGCCGAGACGATCGGCGACACGGCGAAGGTCCTGTCGCGCTATGTCGACGCCATCATGATCCGCACGACCGATCACAAGCGGCTGATGGAACTCGCCGAACACGCGACCGTGCCTGTCATCAACGGCTTGACCGATCTCACGCACCCCTGCCAGATCATGGCCGACATCATGACCTTCGAGGAACATCGCGGCCCCGTGAAGGGGCGCACGATCGCCTGGACGGGGGATGGCAACAATGTGCTGCACTCTTTCGTCGAGGGTGCGGCCCGCTTCGGCTATCGCATGAACATGGCCGTTCCGCTCGGCTCCGAGCCTGATGACCGGATCCTCAACTGGGCGCGCAACAATGGCGGCGACATCATGCTCTGCCACGATGCCGACCAGGCCGTTGCCGGGGTCGATTGCGTCGTCACCGACACCTGGGTCTCGATGAACCAGGAGCACCGCGCCCGCGGCCACAATGTCTTCCAGCCGTTCCAGGTCAACGGTCAACTGATGCAGAAGGCCGGCAAGGATGCGCTCTTCATGCATTGCCTGCCGGCGCACCGCGGCGAGGAGGTGACCGACGAGGTCATCGACGGGCCGCAGTCCGTGGTGTTCGACGAGGCGGAAAACCGCCTTCATGCGCAGAAATCGGTGCTTGCCTGGTGCCTCGGCGTCGTTTGACCGGCGGCCCGGCGGACCATTGAAAAACCTGCCGGGCGACACGATCTAACGCTCGACAACGGGTGCTTTGGGCACCTTCTCTGGCGTATCGCCGGCTGGTGTGGGATCATCCATGCCGATGACGGGCGCAGAATCATTGATAGCGACAAGGCCGCTTTCGACCGGGGTGTGAGGCACCCGGCGACAAGCGGCGCTTTGCATGCAAGGAGCGGAATGATGGCTGAGGCAGCACCCAGGCTTGGCGAACTCGATTATGCCGGCGACGACCATGTCGTGCCCTTTCAGGTCGAAGGTCTCGACGTGCGCGGCCGTGCCGTGCAGCTCGGACCGATGCTCGACGGTATCCTCGGACGCCACGATTATCCGGCGCCGGTCGCCCGGCTGCTGGCCGAAACGATCGTACTGACCGTGCTTCTCGGCACCTCGCTGAAATTCGAGGGCAAGCTGATCGTGCAGACGAAGGGCGACGGTCCGGTCGACCTTCTGGTGGCCGATTTCTCAAGCCCCCAGAACGTGCGCGCCTATGCCCGCTTCGACGCGGACGCGCTGGCGGCGGCGGTCAAGGCCGGGGCAACCGAGCCGCATGAACTGCTCGGCAAGGGCATTCTCGCCTTCACCATCGACCAGGGGCCGATGATGCAGCGCTACCAGGGCATCGTCGAACTCGACGGCACGACGCTCGAAGAGATCGCCGGCGTCTATTTCCGCCAGTCCGAGCAGATCCCGACCAAGGTCCGGCTGGGCTCTGCCGAATTCTGGGATCGCGACGCGGACGGCAAGGCCCGCCATCACTGGCGCGCCGGCGGCATGGTGGCGCAGTTCCTGCCCGACGCGCCGGAACGCATGCGCCAGCCGGACCTGCCGGGCGGCGACGGCGACGAGGCCGGCCACAAGATCGAGGACGACGATCACTGGGCGGAAGCCAAGACGATGCTGGAAACCATCGACGCGGTCGAACTGACAGATCCCGCCGTCGGTAGCGAGCGGCTGCTGTTCCGCCTGTTCCACGAGCGCGGCGTTCGCGTTTACGCCCCGCAGGAGGTGCTCGATCGCTGCTCCTGCTCGCGCGAGAAGCTGAAGTCGGTGCTCTCAGGCCTGTCGAGGGAGGAGATCGACCACACCACGGAGCCGAACGGCGAGATCGCCGTCACCTGCGAGTTCTGCTCGACGACCTACCGCTTCGAGGCGTCCGAGGTGCTTGCGGGCTGAGCCGCCGCCGCCCGGTCAGTTCAGGACGCGGACCTGGCCGGGGGCGTCGAGCGAGAAGGCGGGGATTGCCACGTTGAAGGCTTCCCCGCTCTCGGCTTCCATCCGGTAATGGCCGAACATCACCCCGGATGGCGTATCGAGCGGGCAGCCGGAGGAATATTCGTAGGTGTCGCCGGGGCCGAGCACCGGCTGTTCGCCGACGACGCCCGGACCGTGCACCTCGTCGACCTGGCCGTTCTGGTCGGTGATGTGCCAGTAGCGGGTGAGCAGCTTGATGGCGGTGTCCGAATGGTTGGCGATCACGATGCGATAGCCCCAGACATAGCGGCTGTCATCCGGGTCCGACTGGTCCTCCAGATAATAGGGCTCTACGGTAACCTCGATGTCGCGGGTCAGTGCTCGATACATGCATATGCCTTTGGCGGTGCGAAAGGCGCTATTCTATAAACGCTTGAGCGCCTTCAGAATACGGAAATAGCGCAACCTGCTTATATTGGCACTTCGGAGCCTGTCTCGGGCTGGAACGGCAATGGACAAGATCGGGTATGTTTGACGGCGCGGCACGCAGGGTTCTCGATCCCTGGATCGACCAGCTGGGTAGCTGGGTAGCCAGCAAGGGGATCGGGGCGAATGCCGTCACCGTGGCGGCCTTCGTCCTAGGCCTTGCGGCAAGTGCGCTTGTCGCCAGCGGCTTCTTTCTCGCCGGCCTCGCATTCCTTCTCGTCAGCCGGCTCGGAGACGGGCTCGACGGCGCCGTGGCCCGTGCCCATGGCCGCAAGACGGATTTCGGCGGCTTTCTCGACATCGTGCTCGACTTCGCCTTCTATGGCGCCATTCCCTTCGGCTTCGTGCTCGCCGATCCCGCAGCCAATGCCATACCCGGCGCGCTGCTGATCCTGTCCTTCTATGTCAACGGCGCCAGTTTCCTCGCCTATTCGATCATGGCGGAAAAGCGCGGGCTGAAGAGCGAGGCGCGGGGGGCGAAGTCGCTGTATTTCACCACGGGACTGGCTGAAGCGAGCGAGACGCTTGCCGTCTTCGTCGCGTCGTGCCTCCTGCCGGCCTGGTTCCCCTGGTTCGCGACGATCTTTGCCGTCATCTGTTTCTACACGGCACTCTCCCGTATCGTCGAAGCGCGACGTGCTTTCGGCAGGGAGCCGGAATAGAAAAGGGCGCATCCGAAGACGCGCCCCTGTCGCAATCGAAAGACCCGATCGGCCCAATCAGCCTGAGACCTGCTCCAGCGCCCGGGCGAAGTCCGCAATCAGGTCCTCGCTGTCCTCGATGCCGGCCGAGAGGCGGACGGTGCCGGGCGAAATGCCGAGTTCGGCGCGCGCCTCGTCGGTCAGGTTCTTGTGCGTCGTCGTCGCCGGATGGGTGATGAGGCTCTTGGCGTCGCCGAGATTGTTGGAAATCATGACGATCTCCAGCGCGTTCTGCAGCGCGAAGGCCGCTTCCTTGCCGCCCTTCATCTCGAAGCAGACGAGCGTCGAGCCGCCGGTCATCTGCTTGGCGATGATGTCGGCCTGCGGATGGTCCTTGCGGCCCGGATAGATCACGCGGGCGACCTTGCTCTGGTCCGCCAGGAAATCGGCGATGCGGGCGGCATTTTCCGTCTGCTGTTTTACGCGCAGCGGCAGCGTCTCGATGCCCTTCAAGAGCGTCCAGGCATTGAACGGCGACATGGCCGGGCCGGTGTGGCGGAAATAGTCGTGCAGGTTCTCGTCGATCCATTCCTTGTCGGAGAGAACGACGCCGCCGAGGCAGCGGCCCTGGCCGTCGATATGCTTCGTCGCCGAATAGACGACCACATGCGCGCCGAGTTCCAGCGGCTTCTGGAAGAGCGGCGTGGCGAAGACGTTGTCGACCACGACCTTCGCGCCGATCTGGTTGGCGAGCTTCGAAACGCCCGCTATGTCGATGACCTCGAGCGTCGGATTGGTCGGGCTTTCGAGGAAGAAGACCTTCGTGTTCTTGCGGATGCCGCTTTCCCAGTTGGCAAGGTCGCGCCCGTCGATCAGCGTGCATTCGATGCCGTATTTCGGGGCAAGCGTCTCGACCACCCAGCGGCAGGAGCCGAAGAGCGCGCGGGCTGCGAGGATATGGTCGCCGGCCTTGAGCTGGCAGAGGATCGCCGCGGTGACGGCCGCCATGCCTGACGCCGTGGCGCGCGCATCTTCCGCGCCTTCCAGCAGGCACATGCGCTTTTCGAACATGTCGTTGGTCGGGCTGCCGTAGCGGGCATAGATGAATCCATCCGTCTCGCCCTTGAAGCGCGCTTCCGCGGCTTCCGACGTGTCGTAGACGAAGCCTTGCGTCAGAAAGATTGCTTCGGAGGTTTCCGCGTGCTGCGACCGGGTGGTTCCGCCATGCACGAGTTGGGTGGCCGGGCGCCAGGACTTGCTCATAGGTTCATCGCCTTCCAAACAAAAAAACCGGCCGCAAAAGCAGGCCGGTTCGGAAACCCGGCCTTTTTAGCTACTTGTTTAACGTGGCTGCAAGCCGACCGGCCAAATCACCACGGGATAAGATGCTCAATACTGCCTGCCCAAGCTTGCGTCAATTCCCCGCATTTGGTTTTGTCTGGCATCGAACGGGAAGGCATCATGGCACGCATTTCAGGCATTCTGGCGGACCGCGCCATTCAGGCGCTTTTCGACGGCGGCCGCCTCATGAGCGAGGCAGCGCTCGACGACGACCAGATACAGCCGGCAAGCCTTGACCTGCGCCTCGGCGCGCGGGCCTTTCGCGTGCGCGCAAGCTTCCTGCCAGGCCCCGGCAGCCTCGTCGCCGACAAGCTCGACCGGCTGCAACTGCACGTGATCGACCTCGGCGAGGGCGCGGTTCTCGAGACCGGCTGCGTCTATATCGTGCCGCTGATGGAAAGCCTCGACCTGCCGGCGGACCTCGCAGCCTCCGCCAACCCGAAAAGCTCGACCGGCCGCCTCGACATCTTCACCCGCGTCATCACCGACCGCGCGCAGGAGTTCGACAAGATCCCGGCCGGCTACCGGGGACCGCTCTATCTCGAAATATCGCCGCGCACCTTCCCGATCGTCGTGCGCCGCGGATCGCGCCTGTCGCAGATCCGGTTCCGCAAGGGCAATGCGCTGCTCGGCGAAGCCGAACTGCTTGCGCTGCACAAGAGCGACGTGCTGGTCGCCAGCGACACGCCCAATGTCTCCGGCGGCGGCATTGCGCTCTCGATCGACCTCAAGGGGACCGGCGAGGAGGGGCTGATCGGCTATCGCGGCAAGCACCACACCTCGGTTGTCGATGTCGACCGCAAGAACCAGCACGACGTCTTCGATTTCTGGGAGCCGCTCTTCAGCCGCGGCCGCAACGAACTGATCCTCGATCCCGACGAATTCTATATCCTCGTCTCGCGCGAGGCGGTGCATGTGCCGCCGCTCTATGCCGCCGAGATGACGCCCTTCGATCCGCTCGTCGGCGAATTCCGCGTGCACTATGCCGGCTTCTTCGATCCCGGCTTCGGCCATGCGCCGGCCGGCGGCACGGGCAGCCGCGCAGTGCTGGAAGTGCGCAGCCACGAGGTGCCCTTCATCCTCGAAGACGGCCAGATCGTCGGCCGCCTGATCTACGAACACATGCTGGACGCCCCCGAAGGCCTCTACGGCTCCGGCCTCGGCTCCAACTATCAGGCGCAGGGCCTGAAGCTGTCGAAGCATTTTCGCACCGCCTGAGGCTTCGTCCGAGACCTGTGCGTCGCGGCATCGGTGTTGTGCCGCGCCACGCAGCGAGAGGCGGAACGATGCATGCGACGAAACCGTTTGCCTGCCGCAACCGTATTGATCCCGAATGCGTGTCCTGCGATGAGGATGAACCACCCCTATGCCCTTTGGAATTCTGCGCCTGTTTCGCGCCTTCGTCCCGGTCGTGCTCCTGATCGTCGGCCAGCCCGTGGCGGGCCGGGCAGGGGAGCCCTGGGATCGCCCGGTTCGCATCGATGTCGGCGGTT
>CAMPIK010000083.1 GCA_946886325.1 uncultured Shinella sp. | reverse complement strand
CGGTAGGGTGCCCTTATTCGCCCGTCACCGTCCGCAGCGGACAAGTTTGGGCAAAAGGCGCGATTCTCGCGACAATGTGATCATGTGGGGTGATCGAAGGGGCGACAGGCGCGATCGGGGCAGGAGATGCGCTCAGCGCCGGTCCTTGCCGAACGTATAGCCGGTCTCGACGCTCGCCTTGCCGAACTTGTCGCGAAGCTGGTTCATCGCCGCTTCCGCGGCCGCGCGCCTTGCTGCCTGCGGATCGACGAGATCGGGCGGGTCGGCGCGCTCGGCATCGCCGAGATCGGAGACGCCGATGCCGATCAGGCGGAACTTCGTGCCGTCGGTCTCCTTGCGCAGGAGTTCGATGCCGGTGCGGAAGATGCGGTCGGCGAGCATCGTCGGGTCTTCCAGCTTGCGGTTGCGCGTGCGGCTCTTGAAATCCGCCGTTTTCAGCTTCAGGACGACCGTCTGGCCGGAAATGCCGGCCTTGCGCAGCCGGGCGGCGACCTGCTCGCTGAGGCGCCGCAGGATCGGCACGAGATCGTCATGGCGCGATATGTCGTCGAAGAAGGTCGTTTCCGAAGAGACGCTCTTGGCGCCGTCGTTCAGGTGGACCTCGCGGTCGTCCTCGCCGCGCGAGAGATGATAGAGCCGTTTTCCCATGACGCCGTAGCGGCGCATCAGGTCGGTTTCCTCCATCGTCTGCAACTGGCCGATCAGCCGGATGCCGTCGCGCTCCAGCGTCTCGGCAAAGGCCTTGCCGACGCCCCAGATCAGCTTGACCGGCTTGTCCTTCAGGAAGTCCGTCGCCTCGGCCGCTCCGATCACCGAGAAGCCCCGCGGCTTCTGCATGTCGGAGGCGACCTTGGCGAGGAACTTGCAATAGGAAAGCCCGACGGAGATCGTGATGCCGATCTCCTGTTCGATGCGCCTGGCGAAGCGGGCGAGCACCTTGGCGGGCGGATCGTGATGCAGCCGCTGGGTGCCCTTGAGTTCGAGAAAGGCCTCGTCGATCGACAGCGGCTGCACGAGCGGCGTCAGTTCCTGCATGAGGGCGCGCACCTCGCGGCCGACGCGCACGTATTTCTCCATGTCGGGCCGGATCACCACCGCCTGCGGGCAGGCCTCGAGCGCCTTGAACATCGGCATGGCCGAGCGCACGCCGTGGATGCGCGCGACATAACAGGCCGTCGAGACGACGCCGCGCTTGCCGCCGCCGATGATGACAGGCTTGTCGGCAAGCTCGGGATTGTCGCGCTTCTCGACCGAGGCATAGAACGCGTCGCAATCGATATGGGCAAGGCTGAGTGCGAAGAGTTCCGCATGGCGCAGCACCCTCGGGCTGCCGCAGGCACGGCACCGGCGCGCCTCATCCTTCTGCTCGGTCAGGCAGTCTCGGCAGAAACCGGGCAGGCGCGTTGCGTCGCTGGACATGGATCGGAACAAAGATTGAACATTTCGACTTTAATGCCTAAGTTGTCGAGTCTCAAGGCCGGAATGCGGGTCGGCAGTCCGGACTGACCGGCGAGCCGCCCAATGCCCGGCCAAAAGCGGCCTATCCGCCGAGCGAATGCCCACAGAACGGCTACAGAATGGCCGCAGAACGGATTGACGCGTGACATCATCGACAGCGAGCCGCAGCGCTGCCCTGCCGCTTCACCAGCCGTGGTCGGCCGGCGGCCCGCCAAGCTTCGCGTGCGCCCGCACGACCGCTTCCGGCGAAATACCGCTTGCCTCCGTGAAGCGCATCAGCGTCGGCTCGTGGCCCATCAGGAAATCGAGCACGCCGGCCAGGAAAGCCGGATCGCCGGCCGCATGGCGCAGGTGGGCCGGTTCGATGCCGGTCAGTGCCAGAAAACGGGACAGAAGCTCCGGCTCCTGTGCCAGCCAGCCAAGTGCGGCGATCGCCGTTGCCTCCGGGTCGCCGGCGGCTGTGTCTTTTTGGTCCTTCATCGGCGTTTCCAAGGAATTTTACCTTTTAATCAACCAAATGACGCTAGGTTGGCGATCGTCAGGCGGGGTGAACTCGGCATTGCTGCAACTTATCTTCAAAGCGGGAGGTTGCAAGGCTGGAGTAGGGGACAAGGACGCGCAATGCCCAAACAGGTGATGATAGTCGAGGACAACGAGCTCAACATGAAGCTCTTCCGGGACCTCATCGAGGCTTCGGGATATACCACGATCCAGACCCGCAACGGCATGGAAGCGCTCGATCTTGCGCGCAAGCACCGGCCGGACCTGATCCTGATGGACATCCAGCTTCCCGAAGTCTCGGGGCTCGAAGTGACCAAATGGCTCAAGGAAGACGACGAACTGCACGTCATTCCGGTGATCGCCGTGACCGCATTCGCCATGAAGGGCGATGAGGAGCGGATCCGGCAGGGCGGCTGCGAGGCCTATGTCTCCAAGCCGATCTCCGTGCCGAAATTCATCGAAACCATCAAGACCTACCTCGGCGACGCATGAAGCGGGGACTGAGCGCATGACAGCAAGAATTCTCGTCGTCGACGACATACCGGCCAATGTGAAGCTGCTCGAGGCGCGGCTCCTGGCCGAGTATTTCGACGTCCTGACGGCGGATAACGGCTTCGAGGCACTGTCGATCTGCGAGCGGACCCAGGTCGACCTCATCCTGCTCGACATCATGATGCCCGGCATCGACGGTTTCGAGGTCTGCGAGCGGCTGAAATCCAATCCGCGCACGGCGCATATTCCCGTCGTCATGGTGACGGCGCTCGACCAGCCTTCCGATCGCGTTCGCGGCCTGAAGGCCGGCGCCGACGATTTCCTGACGAAGCCCGTGAACGACCTGCAACTGATGTCGCGCGTCAAGAGCCTCGTCCGGCTGAAGACATTGACCGACGAACTGCGCGTGCGCGCCGCCACCGCCGAGGCGATCGGCATGGAGGACGGCACGGCCGGCGCGATGGGCGAGGAGGCCGGCGAGGTTCTGCTCGTCGACGGTCGCGGCAGTTCGCAGGAGCGTATTTCGCGCACGCTGCAGCCGATCGCCGAAGTGACCGCGATGTCCGATCCGCAGGCGGCTCTCTTTCAGGCGGCCGAAAGCGGCTACGAACTGGTGATCGTCAATTCCAATTTCGACGACTACGACCCGCTGCGGCTCTGCTCGCAGCTTCGCTCGCTCGAGCGCACGCGCTACCTGCCGATTCTGCTGATCGCGGAGCAGGGGCAGGAAGACCTCGTCGTGCGGGCGCTCGACCTCGGCGTCACGGACTATATCCTGCGTCCGGTCGATCCGAACGAACTGATCGCCCGCAGCCTCACGCAGATCCGCCGCAAGCGCTACAATGATCGCCTGCGCGCGAGCGTGCGCCAGACAATCGAGCTTGCCGTGACTGATGGCCTGACGGGCCTGCACAACCGCCGTTATCTCGACAATCACCTAAAACTCCTGATCGACCGGGCGACGGCGCGCAGCCGTCCGCTGTCGATCTGCATCACCGATATCGATCGCTTCAAGTCGGTCAACGACACCTATGGCCACGATGTCGGCGACGAGGTGCTGAAGGAATTCGCGGCCCGTATCCGGTCTGCCGTGCGCGGCGCCGACCTTGCCTGCCGGTTCGGCGGCGAGGAATTCGTGCTCGTGATGCCGGACACGACGGCGGAGACGGCAGCCGCCGTTGCCGAACGCCTGCGGGCGACCATCGAACGCGAGCCGTTCCGCATCCGCGGCAGCGAGGCTGTTCTCAACGTCACAGCGTCCCTTGGTCTTTCGACGCTTTTGTCGGAAGGCGATCGGCCGGATACGCTGCTCAAGCGGGCCGACACCGCGCTTTACGAAGCCAAGCGCTCGGGCCGCAATCGGGTCGTCGCCGTCGCTGCCTGATTCGCTGTGCCAAAATGGTTTTCCACAGAGCGCCCGCCGTCTCCGATGTCCTGTCGG
The DNA here is from genome assembly GCA_946886325.1 of uncultured Shinella sp. Next base: position 4,501 of record CAMPIK010000083.1, on the reverse strand, counting down.
GCAATATCTGCCACGCTCGAAGTAAAGTCGGGCGAAAATTGGCACAACCTGCCGCAGCGGCAGGCGGGAGGACCGCGCAGGTTGCAGGCGCGCGGCGGCAATTTATAGTATAATTTTATTTTGCTAATTCAAATCAAGCGGTTCGGAAACCGTTTCTTTCCGTCTGGCTGTCGCACGGTTGCATTCGCGTGCAGGCTGCTTCCATGAGTCGTTGTATCGCAATCGCTAATCTTTGTTGTGAGGCACAACAAGAATCTGCACCCTCACACAATTGTGACGCTTGCAATTAACCAAGAACGCACGCTCCGGTGTGAAAAAGTTAAGAAATCGTTGATTTTTTTTCTGTTTCTTGTAATCCTTCACACATGGGCGGTCCAACAAGCCCGCACAATCGGTTACCCCATGATGCTAGGTCCGCCGCATCTCCTGGGTCGTGGGGTCGGTCGACTGGCGATGACATAATCGGAATCCTCGTGCCGTGGTCTTCTCCGGTCGACCCCCGTTCAACGCCGCTCCCTCCGGGGGGCGGCGTTTTTGATTCCGTCTGGTTGTATTCGTGAACAACAAAAAAGGCGCGGGCCAATGGCGCGCGCCTTCCGGTCGGGACCGTCGATCAAGATTACTTGATCTTGGTTTCCTTGAATTCGACGTGCTTGCGCGCGACCGGATCGTACTTGGTCTTCGTCATCTTGTCGGTCATGGTGCGGCTGTTCTTCGTCGTGACGTAGAAGAAGCCGGTATCAGCCGTCGACAGCAGCTTGATCTTGATGGTGGTTGCCTTGGCCATGGTCGTCCTGCCTTTATCAAAAACGAAGCCGCGGACAACCATTCGGGTCCCACGGCCATTGAAGCTCGAAGTTGGGCGGAAACTACAAATCGCGCCCGAAAAGTCAAGTCCGTTTTGGCCGGAAAACCATGCGGACGAGCGAAAGCGCGACATAGAGGCCGAAGAAGAACACGATCGACCAGGCAAAGCCGTTGTTGCCGGTCACGTCCATCGAGGCTCCGATCGCCTGCGGACCGGCCACCGTGCCGACCGCATAGCAGAAGACGAAGGCGGCATTGGCGGCCGCAAGATCCGCACCGTTCAGGCGCGCGCCGAGGTGGCTGAGGCCGACCGTATAGAGGCCGGAGACGCAGCCGCCCCAGAAGAGAAGCACGATCCCCATCAGCAGCGGGCGCTCGACGAGCATCGGAAGGGCGAGCGCGCCGATGACGCCGATCACCGCCATGATCGTCAGCAGCGTTCGGCGGTCTCGCATGCGATCCGACAGCATGCCGAGCGGGATCTGGAAGATGACGTTGCCGATGCCCATGACGGTCAGCAAGAGCGCCGCTTCCGATTCGAGGAAGCCGGAGCGAGTGGCGTAGATCGGGAAGAGCGAGAGCCCGCCCGCCTCGACGGCGCCGAAGATGAAGACGGCGGCCGTTGCCGTCGGCACGAGGAAGACGTAGCGCATGAAGTGCAGCTCCGGCTTCTCGTCGATGTCAGGGCTTTCCCGTCGGGCAAAGAGGATCGGGATGGCCGCAAGCAGGATGACGCTGGCGCCGACCGCAAAGGGTAGCACCCCGTCGCTGCCAAGGATCGAGAAGAGCAGCGGGCCGGTCGCGAAGCCCAGCGATAGCACGGTTGCGTAGATGCCGAGCACCAGCCCGCGCCGCGACGGCGGGGCCGCCGCGTTGATCCAGAATTCGGAGAGGATGAAGAGAACGGTGATCGAGCCGTGGAAGACGACGCGCAGCGGAAACCACATCCAGAAGTTCTCGATATAGTAGAAGCCGAGCGCGCTTGCCGCCGCGAGCACGATCGAGATCACCATGACGGGCACGGTGCCGAACTTGTGCGAGAGCCGCGTCGTGAACGGGGCGACTGCCATCGCCGCGATGCCCGCCATCGCGGAATTCAGCCCGATCAGCGTCGAGGAGATGCCGCGCTTCTCCATGATGATGCTGAGCAGCGGCAGTCCCAGGCCGATGGCGATGCCGACGGCGGAAATCGCCGCGACGGCCGCGATCAGCGAGCGCCAGTGGATCGATTCCACGTGACGGGCGGTCCCGGGTGGCGGCTGTAGCATGCGAAGTGGTCCCTCACAGGATGTCCCGAACGAGACGGCCGCGGCGCGTGTGAAAGAACGTCGCGGGTCTGTCGAACGGCAAAGACGCGTCTTCTTGAAGGCATTTCTTCAGCTCTTCAAGGACCATGACGGTTATGTCGGGCATTTCGATGCCCGGATCATGACAAATATCGATCCAGCGTAAATCGTGCAGCTCGCGGCTGTCGCGGATCGCCGCGGTATCGACATCGGCCTCGTCGGCAAAGAAGGCGAAGAAGCGGGTATCGTAGCGCCGGACGTTGCCCGGCGGTGTGATTGCGCGGGCGAAATAGCGAAGGTGCGAGAGGTCGGGGCGAAACGGCAGGCGGGCAGCGCCGAGCGCGTTGCGCCCGACGACAAGGCCCGCTTCCTCGTGCAGTTCGCGGAGGGCCGCGACCGCGATGCCGCGCAACGTCGCATCGCCGACGCGGCGCCCGGTGCGCTTCATCAGGCATTCGGCGGCTGCGGGGTGGAGATGGCCGGTGAGCGGCACGAGCGAATCGAAGCGGTCCCGCCGCCCGCCGGGAAAGACGTAGACGTCAGGCATGAAGACATGGGCCGTGCTGCGCCGGCCGACGAGCACGCGGGTGCGCCCCGACGAGCGGTCGAGCACGAGAACGGAAGCGGCATCCACCGGCCGGACCGGTGCATGCACAGTCATGCGGCGGGTTCGCGCAGGACCGGCACGGGCTCGTCGGCCTGGCCGCCGAAGCCGTGCATGCGCAGCGCCCATTGCAGGCCGATGACGCCGCCCTTGACCGGCTGCATCAGGGCAAGCGTTGCCGCCAGCGCGATCGGCGCCCAGATCGAAAGATGCGTCCAGGTCGAGAGCGGGAAGGCGAGGTCGGTCATCATGTAGCCGCCGAGCACGATATGGCCGACGATGGTGATGACGATATAGGGCGGCAGGTCGTCGGAGCGCTGATGGTGCATTTCCGTGCCGCAGACGGCGCAGTCATCGACGGGCTTGAGGAAGCTCTTGAACAGGCGTCCGTCGCCGCAGGCTGGACAGCGGTTCAGCATGCCGCGCCGGATCGCGCGGCCGGTCTGCCGGTCTTCACTCGTCTTCTGCTCGAAGCGTTGCGTCTCTTGCTCGGCCTGCATCACAGTCTCCGTTCTGCCGGCTTGAAGCTCCGGCCCTATCGTCTGCCGCGCGGCGGCCGTGTGCCCGGCTGGCGCCGCGATCCCGGTCCGCCCTTGCGGCCCGACTTGTGGAAGGAGCGCACCGCCGTCGGCATCTGCCGGCCCTCGCTCACCATCTCGAAGCGCAGTGCGCCGGCAAGCGGGATCGCTTCCACGAGCCTGACGCGGACTTCATCCCCGAGGCGGTAGCCGAGCCCGGTCTTTTCGCCGGACAGTGCCTGATGCGCCTCGTCATAGATGAAATAGTCGCGTCCGAGCGTAGATATAGGCACGAAGCCGTCGGCGCCATAGGCCGGGAGGGCGACAAATAGTCCGGCCTTGGTGACGCCGCCGACGCGACCGTCGAATTCCTCGCCGATGCGACCTGCCAGGTGATGCGCGATCAACCGGTCGACCGTGTCGCGTTCGGCCGCCATCGCGCGCCGCTCGAAGGTCGAGATCTCGGCGGCGATGTCGTCGAGCGCTGCCTCCTCGTCCGGCGTGATCCCGCCTTCGCCGAGCCCCAGCGAACCCACTAGCGCGCGGTGGACGATGAGGTCGGCATAGCGCCGGATCGGCGAGGTGAAATGGGCGTATTTCATCAGGTTGAGGCCGAAATGGCCGATATTTTCGGGGCTGTAGATCGCCTGGCTCTGCGAGCGCAGCACCATCTCGTTGACCATCTGCTGGAACGGCTTGCCGTCCGCCTTCGCGAGAATGCCGTTGAAATGGTTGGAGCGCATGTTGCCGCCCTTGACGAGCGTCAGGTCGAGCGTCTGCAGGAATTCCCGCAGTGTCTCCTGCTTGGCGAGCGACGGCGCGTCATGCACGCGGTAGATCAGCGGCTGCTTCTTTTTCTCCAGCGTCTCGGCGGCGGCAACGTTCGCCTGGATCATCATCTCCTCGATCAGCTTGTGCGCGTCGAGGCGAGGGGGCACGACGACCCGATCCACGGTGCCGTCCTCCTTCAAAAGGATCTTGCGCTCCGGCATGTTGATTTCGAGCGGCTGGCGCCGGTCGCGGCCGACCGTCATGATCCGGTAGGCCTCCCAGAGCGGCTTGAGGATCGTCTCGAGAATCGGCCCGGTCTTGTCATCCGGCGCGCCGTCGATGGCGGCCTGCGCCTGCTGGTAGGAGAGCTTCGCCGCGCTCTTCATCATGATGCGGTGGAAGGTATGGCTCGCCTTGCGGCCCTCATGCGAGAAGACCATGCGCACCGCAAGCGCCGGGCGATCGACGCCTTCCTTCAGCGAGCAGAGGTCGTTCGAGATGCGCTCGGGCAGCAT
>CAMPIK010000082.1 GCA_946886325.1 uncultured Shinella sp. | reverse complement strand
ATCCGGAACCATATCGACGGCATGGGCGGTCCGGATCGCGTCCGGATCGTGCTTGTGGTGCATGGCCCGGCGCTTCGCCAGTTCCGTGCGGATGCCGTGCCTCCCGATACGCTGAGCCGCTTCACCGCCATTGCGGATGCCGGCGTCGGCTTTGCCGCATGCGGCAACACGCTTCGCGCCATGGACCTCGATTCCAAGGGCCTGCTTGCGGGGTTCGAGGTGGCGGAGGAGGGCGGCGTGGTGCGCCTCGCCCGTCTCCAGGCCGAAGGCTATCTCTATCTCCGGCCATGAGCCTGCCGCCCAGAGCGGCAGATGAGGACGGAATTGCCTTCCTGAGTGCAGAATTGCACAAGATTTGACCTCCGATATGCGTCAGGCGCATGGCTGTCCAGAGATAGTATCGCTGGTGATACCGGCTGGTAACGCCTATCTTCTGTCTCGGGAGGTCAACCGAAAGAGGTTTACCACATGTTCAAGCAATTCAAGAGCTTCGCCCGCGCCCTGCGCATTCCGTCGATCGACGAACGCGAGACCGCCTATCTCAACGGCTCCATCGACCGCATCGACCTCGAATATCGCCAGCGCCAGATCGACCGCGGCCTGTTCCGCCGGAACTACTGATCAACACGTCCAATCGACGAAGCCGACCAGTGGCGTGACATGACGGCACGCCACCGACAGCAAAGGCGCCGCCCTGAGGGGCGGTCCGCCTTGCCATCGAAAAGCCATCAACGCTTTGCCACAGTCTGGCCATGCTGTTCAGACGCCGCAAGCCTGCACCCTTCAGCGCCCGCCTTCGGGAATTTCTCTGGCCGCGCAAGGGTTTTAGCCGTCCCTGGCGCTATGTGGGCAAGCGCATCCTGCGCATCCGCGCGACGAGCCATGCGATTGCGCTCGGCGTCGCCATCGGCGTCTTCGCCGCCTTCACGCCCTTTCTCGGCCTGCATATCGTGATCGCGCTGGCGATCGCCTATCTGCTGTCCGGCAATCTCGTCGCAGCCGCCCTCGGCACGACCGTCGCCAATCCGCTGACGCTGCCGGTCATCTGGGGCGCGACCTATCGCCTGGGAAACCTGATGCTGGGACGCGGCATGCCGGAGGATGCGGGCACGCTTTTCCGCATGGTCGAGCATTTCGAGTTCCTTCGCCTCTGGCAGCCGGTGCTGAAACCGATGCTGGTCGGCTCGGTCGTCATCGGCGGGATCGCCGCCATTATCGCATATCTGGCGACTTGGTGGGCCGTGCGCCTGTTCCACTCGCGCCGCCTGGCGCGCCTCGCCGCACGGCTGACCGACATGGAAGACATGGAAGCGTCGCGCGAACCCTTGCACAAATCCTTGCACCCTGGGGCCTGACGGTGCTAGCGGCAGGCCCTCGGACGCTTGCAGAAAACCGTCCGCCGCCCCACATGCCGCTTTCGACGATACGGAGACCGAATTCATGATCATCGGCATCGGCAGCGACCTGATCGACATCAGGCGCGTCGAGAAATCGCTGGAACGCTTCGGCGAACGCTTCACCAACCGCTGTTTCACCGAAATCGAGCGGCAGAAGTCCGACCGGCGGAAGAACCGTGCGGCGTCCTACGCCAAGCGGTTCGCGGCCAAGGAGGCCTGTTCGAAGGCGCTCGGCACCGGGCTTGCCCAGGGCGTCTTCTGGAAGGACATGGGCGTCGTCAACCTGCCGGGCGGCAAGCCGACGATGAAGCTCACGGGCGGTGCCGCGGCGCGGCTCGAAAAGATGCTGCCGGCCGGCCACGAGGCGCGCATCCACATCACCATCACCGACGATTTTCCGCTCGCGCAGGCCTTCGTCATCATCGAGGCGATTGCGGCCGAAACGGCCTGACATGCCTGCCGGCGCGGGTGTCGCGGGTCTGCCTGCGTCATTTTTGCCGCCGTGATTTCATTTGCGCCGAACTTGCGCTAGAGAGGGCGACATGTTTGCAGATAAGGACAATTCCGGCGTGGCAGAGAAGACTGAGAAGGCCCAGGGCGGCCTGTGGGAAAACGTCAAGGTCATCATCCAGGCCCTGCTGCTCGCCGTCGTCATCCGGACGGTCCTGTTCCAGCCCTTCACCATCCCGTCCGGCTCCATGATGCCGACGCTGCTCGTCGGCGACTATCTCTTCGTCAACAAGTTCTCCTACGGCTATTCGAAATATTCGCTGCCCTTCTCGCCAAACCTCTTCGAAGGCCGCATCTTCGCGAGCGAGCCGGAGCGCGGCGACATCGTCGTCTTCCGCTTCCCGCCGAACCCGGACATCGACTATATCAAGCGCCTCGTCGGCCTGCCGGGCGACCGCATCCAGGTGCGCGACAGCGTGCTCTATGTGAACGACGTGGCCGTGAAGCGCGAGCCGGACGGCTATTTCCGCTCCGACGATCGCTACGACACCGGCGAGAACGTGCCTGTCTATCGCGAGACCTTCGACAACGGCGTCAACTTCGACACGCTCGACACCCGCGTCGGCACGGTCGGCGACAACACGCGTGAGTTCATCGTGCCGGAAGGCCACTATTTCATGATGGGCGACAATCGCGACAACTCGGCCGACAGCCGCTTCGACGTCGGCTTCGTGCCGGCCGAGAACCTCATCGGCCGCGCCAGCCTGATCTTCTTCTCGCTCGGCAACGACACCTCGTTCCGCGAGATCTGGAAATGGCCGACGAACCTGCGCTGGGATCGCCTCTTCAAGGTTGTTGAATGAAGACGGCACGGCCGCTGAACGATGCGCTTCGGGCCGAGCTCGAAGCGCTGATCGGCTATACGTTCAAGGACAAGGGCCGCATCGACCGCGCGACGACGCATTCGAGCGCGCTGGCCGGCAAGGGTGGCAACTACGAGCGCCTCGAATTTCTGGGCGATCGGGTGCTCGGCCTCTGCGTCGCCGAATTCCTGTTCGAGACCTTCAAGGATGCCAAGGAAGGCGAGCTTTCGGTCCGGCTGAACCAGCTCGTCAGCGCCGAGAGCTGCGCCCGCATCTCCGACGATCTCGGGCTGCACAAGTTCATCCGCACCGGTGCCGACGTGAAGAAGCTCACCGGAAAGGCCATGCTGAACGTGCGCGCGGATGTGGTAGAGTCGCTGATCGCGGCGATCTATCTCGACGGCGGGCTGGAGGCGGCGAGGGGCTTCATCCTGCGCCACTGGCACGAGCGTGCTGCGAGCGCCGATGGCGGCCGGCGCGACGCGAAGACGGAATTGCAGGAATGGGCGCATGCGAAGTTCGCGACGACGCCGGCCTACCGGGTCAACGACCGTTCGGGGCCGGATCACGATCCGCGCTTCACGGTGACGGTCGAGATCGCCGGGCTTGCGCCGGAAACAGGCGTCGAGCGGTCGAAGCGGGCCGCCGAACAGGTCGCGGCGACGAAGATGCTGGAACGCGAAGGCGTCTGGCAGAAATCGGATGACGCTTAGCGTCCGCAATGACGCAAGTGCAGAATGATCGGGCAGTGCAGGTGATTACGTTCTCACCCGACAGGCTCCAGCAGGAAAAAGGCAGTACGGCCGGCCGGGCATTCACGCCGACGGCGCCGTAAAACAGGATCGAAAGATGACCGAAGAGATGTCCGACGCCGTCGTGGAAGACGGCGGCCCCACCCATTCCGGCTTCGTCGCGCTGATCGGCGCCACCAACGCCGGCAAGTCGACGCTGGTCAACCAGTTCGTCGGCGCCAAGGTCTCGATCGTCAGCCACAAGGTGCAGACGACGCGGGCGATCGTGCGCGGCATCGCGATCCACAAGCGGGCGCAGATCGTCTTCATGGACACGCCCGGCATCTTCAAGCCGCGCCGCCGGCTCGACCGCGCGATGGTGACGACCGCCTGGGGCGGCGCCAAGGATGCCGACTTCATCATGTTCCTGATCGACAGCGAGCGCGGCCTGAAGGGCGACGCCGAAACGATCATGGAAGGCCTGAAGGAAGTCCACCAGCCGAAGATCCTCGTGCTCAACAAGATCGATCAGGTATCGCGCGAAGAGCTGCTGGAACTCGCGAAGGCGGCGAACGAAAAGGTTGCCTTCGAGCGGACCTTCATGATCTCGGCGCTCAACGGCTCGGGCTGCCAGGATGTCATGGACTACCTCGCCGAAACCCTGCCGGAAGGCCCGTGGTACTATCCCGAAGACCAGATCTCCGACCTGCCGATGCGCCAGCTTGCCGCCGAGATAACGCGCGAGAAACTCTTCCTCCGCCTGCACCAGGAGCTTCCCTATTCCTCGCATGTCGAGACGGAGAAATGGGAGGAGCGCAAGGACGGCTCGGTGCGCATCGAGCAGGTGATCTATGTCGAGCGCGACAGCCAGAAGAAGATCGCGCTTGGCAAGAACGGCGATGCGATCAAGGCGATCTCCATGGCCTCGCGCAAGGAACTGTCCGAAATCCTCGAACAGCCGGTACACCTCTTCCTCTTCGTCAAGGTGCGCGAGAACTGGGGCGACGACCCGGAACGCTTCCGCGAGATGGGACTGGAATTCCCGCGCTGACATCCTGAGGGGGCGACGAATGTCCTCTGATCAGGCCGACCGCGCGGTGGGTGCCGGCTTTGCCGTCTGGCCCGCCGCCTCTCGTGCGGTCTCGAGCATGCGCTGCATGGCCCACAGGCCGAGGTCGTTGACCGTGAGCGGCTTGCTGATCAGGTAACCCTGGTAGAGGTCGCAGCCGGCAGCGGCGAGCAGGCTCAGCTTCTCCGCCGTATCGACGCCTTCCGCCACGACCGACATGTTCTGCGCGTGGCAAAGCGCGACGAGCGCCTTCAGCGTCGGCAGGGCAGCGGATTTCGCGAGGCTTTCGACGAGGGCGCGGTCGAGTTTGATCGTCTCGGCCGGATAGTCGATGATCTGCTGGACCGAGGTGTAGCCGGCGCCGAAATCGTCGATCGAAATTCTAAAGCCCTTGGCGCGCAATGTCTCGATGCTGCGCTTCGACTGGTCGCCGAGCTTGACGGCGAAGGTCTCGGTCAGCTCGATCTCGATCGACTGCGCATCTGCCTTGTGGCGGCTGAGGCAATGCAGGAAATGGTCGGCGATCTCCTTGGTGTAGAGTTCGGCCGACGAGATGTTGATGCAGAGCACGGTGTCGGCGCCGAAGATCTTCTTCAGAAGCGCGCAATCGGCCATCGCGCGATCGATCACCCACCAGTCGATCTTGGAGAAGAGCCCGGTCGATTCGGCGATCGGGATGAACTCATCCGGCGTGACATTGCCGAGCACCGGCGACGTCCAGCGCAAAAGCGCCTCGCAGGCCGTGACCTTGCCGCGCCCGTTGACGATCGGCATGTAGACGAGGTGGAATTCCTGGTCCGGCTCGAGGATGCGCAGTTCCTCCTCGATGCGCCGCTGGCGCGTACGCTGTTCGTGCAGCGAGCGGGAATAGCGCGCAAAGCCGTTCTTGCCCTGGGATTTCGCCTGATACATGGCGGCATCGGCATGGGCGATCAGTTCGGGAAGGGTCAGCGCATCCTCCGGGCAGACGGCGATGCCGATGCTCGCCGTGACCGGGAAGGATTTGCCGATCATCTCGAACCCTTCCGAGAAGAGGGCGAGGATGGCGCTCGAGATTTCGGTGACGGTGCCGTCGCCGGGTTCCGAGCGCAGCATGATGGCGAACTCGTCGCCCGACAGGCGCGCAAACAGGCCCTCCGGCAGGCGCCGCCGCGACAGCACGTCCTTGACGATCGTCTCGACCCGGGCGGCCAGCGTCTTCAGCAGTTCGTCGCCGACCTTGTGGCCATGCTTGTCGTTGACGAACTTGAAGTTGTCGACGTCGATGAAGAGCAGCGTGCAGCCGTTGCCCGACGCCTTGGCCTCTTCCAGCAACTGCGTCGAGCGCATGTTGAAATATTCGCGGTTGCTGACGCCGGTCAGCGTGTCGGTCCAGGAGGCGGCACGCACGAGGTCGAAGGAGCGCACCGAATTGTCGTGCAACTGCTTCATGTTGGCCGAGAGCCGGCCGATCTCGCCGACATCGCCTGCCGCCGTGATCTCGCTGCGTGTCCCCGAGACGACATCCGTCACCTGCTTGTCCAGCCGGGCGATCGGGTTGGTGATGTAGCGGCGCACGAGCAGCAGCACCAGCGCGATGGTGAAGAGGCTGAGGCCGATCGCGCCGGCGGCCAGCACCGCCTGAAGGCCCGTCAGCTTGTTCTGCAGATAGCCGGCGCGCGGCGTCAGGCGCGCAAAGAGCGTCGGGCCGAGTTTTGCCGTCGCCGAAAGCGCTCCGGTCGCGGGTAACTGGTGCGCCGCCACTTCGAGCTCGGCGCCATATTCCTTTTCCAGGATCCGCTTCATTTCAAGAAACGGCTTGGGCCGCACGGCCGTCTGCACGAGGATCGCGCCCTTCTTGGCGCTGGCGACCGGCCGCGTGAAGGTCAGCGGATCGATGAACTCCGAATGCACGATCAGCGGTTCGGCGCCTTCCGGTTCGATATAGGACCAGGAGGAGAGTTTTGGACTGTCGATCGTTGCGCGGGCGTGTTCCAGTTGCGTGCGGCTGATCTCGGCAAAGGGGTCGTCGCTGTTTTCGTAGTAGTAGTCGAGCGTCAGCGGCGGCCGGATGATCGCCAGCGAGACGAATTTCGCCCGCTCGTCCGAAAGCGTGGTGATGCTCTGCTGCAGACGCACGCCGAGCGCGTTGCTGCGATAGCCCTCGTCGTTCTCGTTGACGAAGAGGCGGATCGCGTTGCCTTCGACCAGCGAGTAGATGAAGCTCTTGTTCTGCGTCGCCTCGTTCTGGAACACGGCGCTGAGCAGGCCCATCTGCTGCCAGAGCCGCGCCCGCTCGAGCCCGAGTATCGAGGCGCTCTGATTGTAATAGAGGGCAGCCGCCGCGAGCACGTAGCCTGCGAGCACCACCGGAAAGATGAGAACGAAGGCGCGTCTACCGAGCGTCACGGAACTGAACCAGGCTGCTGATGATGCGGCGTCGAGCCTGTACCGATTGCACGGTCAGTTCTTCCTGAAACTGGCTCTTCGCGAGAATGTCCGGAGACGTATAGATCGACGTATCCTCGCGCATCTCTTTCGGAATGATGGCGAGTGCCTCGGCATTCGCCGTCGGCATGGTGAGGCTGATCGCGTTGCGTGCGGCGTTCTCCGCCTTCGAGATGTGATCGACGAGCTGCAGGGCGAGCGCCTTGCGCTTGGAGCGCTCGTTGACCGACAGGCAGTCGAGCCAGGAGAGCGTGCCCTCTTGCGGCACCACATATCGCCAGAGCCCCGGCGCCGAGACTTTCTCGTTCAGCACGTGCTGGTCGCCGCTATAGCCGAGCGCCATGTGGATGTCCTTGCCGTAATCGGCATTCTGGATCGAGGTGATGACGTAGTCGTAGGTGAGCACGAAGGGGGACTGCGCCTTCATCAGCCCGTAGGCCGCCTTCAGCGTCTCGTTGTCATTGGCGTTGATCGACTTGCCGAGCAGCACCAGCGGCGGAATGAAGGCCTCGTTGTGATCCTCGTACATGGCAATATGGCCCTTCAGCGCCTCCGCCGGGGACATCAGGTCGGTCCATGAACCCGGCGCCTCCTTGACGACATCGGAGCGGTAGAGGATGCCCATCGTGCCCCAGAGATAGGGCAGGCCGTATCCGCCGCAGCGGTCCCGCCATTCGGCCGGATATTCGGCGACGGACGGTACGGTCTCTTCGGAGATCGGGCTCAGGATCCCGCGCCCGCCGAAAAGCTTTGCGCCATTCTCGCCGGTCACGACGACATCGACGTCGCTCTGCGGATTGGACAGCACTTCGTCGCGCGCATCGCCGCTGTCGTAATAGGTCTGCCGCACCTCGACGCCGGTCTTCTTCGTGAAATCGGCAAGGATCGGCTCGTCGATATAGGATTCCCAGATCAGAAGGTTCAGCGTCTCGGCGCCGGCCGGGCCGGATGCGAGCAGCGCGGTCAGCGACACCGTCGCCGAGAGGATGTGTCTGCCCATTGCCAGGAGCCCCTTTTCGTAACGTCAGGAAAAGGATAGGGGCCAAGAATTGATGAATTGTTACAACTCCCAGTCAAGTAAGCCGATGGCGAACGATGCGTGTTTTTTCTTGCCCTCGCATGGCAAAACGCTACCGTGCGGCAAACCAAAAACGGAGGTACATGCATGGGTTCGGCCTTTTCTCAGATGCTCGGCCGCGTGGTCAGGACCGGACAACTGGAACTCGTCGAAGCCAGCGGCGCGGTGGCGCGCTTCGGGGACGGATCCGAAGGTCTCTTGCGCGTCCGTCTTGCCGATGCTGCTGCCGGCGACGAGATCGCCGGCGATCCCGCACTGAAGCTCGGCGAGACCTATATGGATGGCCGGCTGATCCTCGAAGAGGGCAATATCTTCGATCTCCTCTCGCTTCTCCGGCGCAACGGCATCCGTCGGGCGGTGACGCCGGCGCTGAAGGCAAAGGGCCTGCTGCGCCTGCTCTCCTA
>CAMPIK010000081.1 GCA_946886325.1 uncultured Shinella sp. | reverse complement strand
CCCTGGATCAACAAGGCGCTGGAGCGCGCGCAGAAGAAGGTCGAGGCACGCAACTTCGACATCCGCAAGAACCTCTTGAAGTATGACGACGTGCTGAACGACCAGCGCAAGGTGATCTTCGAACAGCGCATCGAGCTGATGGATGCCGAAAGCATCGCCGACACCGTGGCGGACATGCGTCACGAAGTCATCGAGAACATGGTGAAGCTGCGCATCCCCGAGCGCGCCTATGCGGAGCAGTGGGATATCGCGGGCCTGAAAGCCGGCGTCGCGCAATATCTCAACCTCGACCTGCCGCTCGAAGCCTGGGCGGAAGAGGAAGGCATTGCCGAAGACGACATCATGGAGCGGTTGACCGCGGCTGCCGACAAGGCGGCGGCAGACCGTGCCGAGCGTTTCGGCCCCGAGATCATGGCCTATGTCGAGAAGTCGATCGTTCTCCAGACGCTCGACAACCTCTGGCGCGAGCATATCGTCAATCTCGACCACCTGCGCTCGGTCATCGGCTTCCGCGGCTATGCGCAGCGCGATCCCTTGCAGGAATACAAGTCCGAGGCCTTCGAACTCTTCCAGGCACTGCTGGCGAACCTGCGCCAGACCGTTACCGCGCAGCTCATGCGCGTCGAACTGGTTCGCGAGGCCGCACAGGCGCCGCAGCCGGGCCTGCCGGAGATGGAGGGCCATCACATCGACGGCACCACCGGCGAGGACGACTTCGGCGAAGGCGACTACATCGCCGTCGAGGTCGCTCCGGAAGACCGCGATCCGGACGATCCGTCGACCTGGGGCAAGGTTGCCCGCAACGAGCCCTGCCCCTGCGGTTCCGGCAAGAAGTACAAGCACTGCCACGGGGCTTTCGCCCAGGCCTGACCGGCCGCAGACCGTTCGAAACAGCCGCCTCCGGGCGGCTTTTTCATGCCTGCCGATCGAGGTTTTCGGTCGCATTCGAACGGTTCGCCGAACCGTTTGTTAACCCTGTTCTGTCAGGCTCCGCCCCATCGAGTTCTGCGTCAAGCGTACGGTTCCTGTGTTCATGGCGGTCATTCAGTCGGCGGAAAAGCTGCTGCCCCAGTCGATTCGCGGCAAGCTGCTGCCATTGGCAGGCAAGCTCGCGACGATCCTCAGCAGCGACGATCCGCACAGCCGCGCGCAGCGCATGGCGCTCATCTCCTTCGGCATCCGTGTCATCAGCGCCGCAATCGCCTTCATCTCCCAGATCATCCTCGCCCGCATGATGGGCGAGTTCGAATACGGCATCTTCGTCTTCGTCTGGGTGCTGGTCATCATCTTCGGCAATTTTGCCTGTCTCGGCTTTCACACCGCCGTCATCCGCCTGCTGCCGCAGTACAATGCGCGCCAGGCGCTGGATGAAATCCGCGGCCTGACCTCGGCGGCGCGCATCTTCGCCATGGTGTCGGCGACGATCGTCGCGGCCATCGGCTTGGCGGTTCTCTGGCTGTTCAGCGACACGGTCGAATCCTACTACATCATCCCGCTGTTCCTCGGCATCTTCTGCCTGCCGATGATCGCGCTCGGCGATGTGCTCGAAGGCACCGCGCGGGCGCATAGCTGGGCGGTCGTGGCGCTCAGCCCGACCTATATCATCCGCCCGGTCCTCATCCTCGTCTTCATGGTCGCGGCCGTCATGGCCGGAACGCCACAGACGGCGAAAACCGCGATGATCGCCGCGCTCGCCGCCACCTATCTGACGACGCTCATCCAGTTCGCCAATGTCGTCTGGCGTCTCAAGCGCGAATATGTCGCCGGCCCGAGCAGGACCGATTTTGCCACCTGGATCCGGATCGCCCTGCCGATCTTCCTGATCGAGGGGTTCGGCTTCCTGCTCACCAATTCGGACGTCATCGTCGTCGGCTTCTACCTCGACCCCGAAAGTGTCGCGATCTACTTCGCGGCCGCCAAGACGATGGCGCTCGTGCATTTCGTGTTCTTCTCGGTCAAGGCGGCAGCCGCGCCGCGCTTTGCCGCGATGCTGGCGGAAGGCGACCGTCCAGCGCTGGCCGCCTTTGCCGGCGAGACGGTGCGCTGGAGCTTCTGGCCTTCGCTTGCCGTCGGCCTCGGCGTGCTGGCGCTTGGTCATTTCCTTCTGTCGCTCTTCGGGCCGGCGTTTACCGCTGGCTACGGCCTGATGGCGATCCTGCTCGTCGGCATTCTGGCCAAGGCGCTGGTCGGCCCGGGCGAAATCCTTCTCATGATGGCGGGCGAGCAGCGGCTCTGCATGGCGCTCTATGCCGCGGCCCTTGTCGCCAACATCGTTCTCAATGTCGTGCTGATACCGCTTCTCGGCTTGAACGGTGCGGCGATCGCGACAACCGGCGCGATGATAATCGAGGCGATCCTGCTTTTCGCCGTGGTGCGCCACAAGATGGGCATCACGCTCTTCGCCTTCGCATCGCCATCCGGACGCTCCAACGGAAAGGTAGACTGACATGCCCGAATTTACCGGGACCGACCAGTCCGTGCACGGCGCCCAGGCAATCATTCCGGGCCTGCCGTCAAGCTTCTCGGACGCACCGCCGTCGGCCGACACCCGCATTCCCGTCGGTCGGCCCGGCCGCTCGCTCTGCATCTATCCGGCCGCGGCCGGCTACGACCTCCAGCAGGAACTCGACTTTCTCGCCAACCGGACGATGGAGCCGAACGTCTTCTTCACCGGCCGCTTCCTGGCGCCCGCCATGCCGCGCCTCGACGACCGCACGGTCCGCCTGTCGCTGATCCGCGACGAGGACGAGCGGCGCAGCCGCATTCGCTTCCTCATGCCCTTTTCCATCGAGAAGCCCGGTTTCTCGATCGGTGCCAGCATCATCCGCGCCTGGTCCAACCCTTTCGGGCCGCTCGGCACGCCGCTGATCGATGCGGAGGACGCCGCCGAGACGATCGACAATCTCTTCGACGGGCTCGGTGCCAGCGGCAACGGCCTGCCGCCGGTTCTCGTCCTGCCCGATCTCCGGCTCAACGGGCCGTTTGCGCAGCTTGCCCGCGCCGTCGCGATCGGCCGGAACCTGCCGCTGACCGTCACCGACACCTATCGCCGGCCGATGCTCGAAAGCCTGTTCGATGGCGAGGCCTATCTGAAATCCGCCATTTCGCCCGAACATTTCCGCGAGTTGCGCCGCCAGTGGCGCAAGCTCGACGAGGTCGGCGAGCTCAGCTACAGCGTCGCCCGCCAGCCCGCCGACATCCGCCTGCGCATGGAGGAATTCCTGCTGCTCGAGGCGGGCGGCTGGAAAGGCCGCGCCCGAACCGCGATGATCACCGACCGATACCGCGCGGCCTTTGCGCGCGAGGCGGTGACCAACCTCGCCGAGACGGACGGCGTGCGCATCCACACGCTCGATCTCGACGGCAAGGCGATCGCCGCGATGATCGTCTTCATGACCGGCGGTGAGGCCTATACCTGGAAGACGGCCTATGACGAGGCTTATGCGAAGTATTCGCCGGGCAAGCTGCTGCTGGCCGAACTCACGGAGTGGCATCTCGACGACGCCAACATCGTCCGGTCGGACTCCTGCGCCGTGCCCGACCACCCGGTGATGAGCCGGTTCTGGGAAGAGCGCGAGGACATGGGCACGCTGGTGATCGGTCTGCAGCAGAACCGCGACCGGGACGTGCGGCAGGTGGCGAACCAGCTCCATCTCTATCGCAACACCCGCAACATGGCCCGCATGCTGCGCGACAAGATCCGCTCGATGACGCGACGCTGAGCGCTCAGAGAGGTCTCTCAGGCGCTCCTCGCCGTTTCAACGGAGCGCTTGCGCAGCAGGTGGCGGATCACCTTGCCTGACGTCGTCAATGGCAGCGACTCGACGAACTCGACCTCTCGCGGATATTCGTGCATCGAGAGCCGGCCCTTGACCCACTGGCGGATGTCCTCGGCGAGGCCCTCGCCCGCCTGATAACCCGGCTTCAGCACCACATAGGCCTTGACGATCTCGGTGCGTACCGGATCGGGCTTGCCGATGGCGGCCGCCAGGCGCACGGCGGGGTGGCCGGCGAGACAATCCTCGATCTCGCTCGGCCCGATGCGGTAGCCCGATGAGGTGATCACGTCATCCTCGCGGCCGAAGAAGGTGATGTAGCCCTCGTCGTCCATGCGGCCGAGGTCGCCGGTGCGCAGCCAGTCGCCGGCGAACTTCGCCCGGGTGGCGGCCTCGTCGTTCCAGTAGCCGAGGAACATCACCGGATCGGGCCGGCGGACCGCGATCTCGCCGACGACATTGCTGCCCAGGACGCGGCCGTTCCCGTCGATAATTGCAACCTCGTGGCCGGGTATAGCCTTCCCGATCGGCCCCGGCCGCGACACGCCGAGCTTGCCGATCGAGCCGATGACCATGTTGCATTCGGTCTGGCCGTAGAATTCGTTGACGGTGACACCGAGCGCATCGCGCACCCATTCCCAGGCATCCCGGCCGAGCGCCTCACCGGCCGACGAGACGGTGCGCAGGTTCAGTCCGTAGCGACCGCGCGGATCGTCGACGCTTTTCATCAGCCGGAGCGCCGTCGGCGGGATGAAGGCGTTGCGCACATCCATCTCCGCCATGATACGGCAGGCCATTTCCGGATCGAACTTCTGGCCGGGCGAGGAGACGACGGGAACGCCGAGCAGCAGGGCCGGCAAAAGCACATTCAGCAGGCCGCCCGCCCAGGCCCAGTCCGACGGCGTCCAGATGCGGTCGCCGGGCTGCGGCAGGAATTCGTGATGCATCTGGAAACCGGGAAGGTGCCCGAGCAGCACGCGATGACCATGCAGCGCGCCCTTCGGCGGGCCGGTGGTGCCGGATGTGTAGATCATCATCGCCGGATCATCGGGCGAACTGTCGATTGCCGGGAAAAACTGAGGGCCGTTTTCGGAAAGCGCCTGGAAGGACAGGGTGCCGGGCTCGGATTGATCGTCGACAAGCACAACCAGATCGAGGTCCGGCAGATCGGCACGGATCGGGGCGAGCCGTTCGAGACCGAAGCGGTTGGTGATCACGACCTTGGCGCCCGAATGGCGAAGCCGGTACTCCAGCGCCTCCGCCCCGAAGAGCAGCGCCAGCGGAACAGCGATGGCGCCGATCCTGTAGGCCGCGAGATGGCTGATGACGGTCTCGAAGCCCTGCGGCAGAAGAATGGCGACGCGATCACCCGCGCCGATCGCCTTTTCGGAGAGCCCGTGGGCCAGGGAAGAGGAGCGCGCGGCAAGCGCGCCGTAGGTCATGCGCCGGTGACGGCCATCGGGCTCGAAATGTTCGAGGCAGATGCGGTCCGGATCGCGGGCCGCCCAATCGTCGGCGACGGCACGGGCAATGTTGAAACGCTCGGGAATGCTCCACCGGAAATCCCGATAGAGCGCTTCATAACTTGGCTTTTCGTCAAGCATCGCCCGGCGCAGTCTCCACCCTTGCTGCACTGCACCTAACATTTTCGACGGGTGGGAAGCAACGGGCATGCTCGCTGCATACCGCTCGCGGGCCACCGAAACGCTATTCCATCGCGGAAATGACCGAAATCCGGTTATCGACGGAAGTCACCCCGTCGATCGTTGCAGCCGCCTGCACGGCCCGGATCGCCTCTTCCTGCGACCCGGCGCTGCCGGTCAGGATGATGGCTCCTTCGACGCAGGTGACCTTGATGCCGGAGGCATCGAGATCGCCGGCTGCGGCAAGTGCTTCCGCGACCTTCCCTTCCAGCCACGCCGGATGCGGTCCGTCGAAATGCTCGGGATCGCGACCGTTGAACGTTCTTTCCTTGAACACCATGACAACCTCCACCGTTGGGCGAGAGGCGAACGTGCGGAAACCCTGATTGTTCAGCGCGGTGACGATTTAATTGCACCGCACGGTTCGAACCCTGGGGCCGCTCAGGCCTTGGCGCGCTTCTTCTTCACAGGCGCTGCCACGACTTCTTCAGCCTCGCGCGCCAGACGCAATGCTTTCAGGCGGGCGGTCTTGCGCTCGCGCGCGTCCGCTTCCTTGTCGATGATATCGAGTGCCGCGGCCGTCGTATCGTCATATTTCTGCGACGATGACTTCTTCGGTGCAGACGTTTGCTTTGCGGACGATTCCATTCGACTTCCTCACATTCCTCGCAGCCGTGGCCGCAAACGAAAAAAGGCCGGGTATGAACCCGACCTCTCCCGATTCTCCGTCTCTACGGCCGCTGCCAGTACATCCGTGGTCAACGACCGGAAACGAAGATCGACTGATCCCTATATGGGGCCGCCCGCGCCATATTCAAGCCGCGGCGGGCGTTCTCTTCATTTCCGCCCTGTCACGACGGCGAACAGCGCCTGCTCGTCCGTCACGCCCGCCTGAAAGAGATTGACCAGCCTGGAGGCCAGAAGCCCGGCTTCGTCGCCATCGCGCGCCATGCCCTTGTCCGCGCAGACACGCTCCAGAATTCCGACGAGCATGTTCACGTGCTGCGGGTCGATCACGCAGCTATCTTCCATATCCGACCAGGTCAATTTCAACATTGCTGACATGCCGCATCTCCTTAAACTAGAGGGCGGAAGCGCATTGTCTTCCAGTCGCCGGCGCCCTTGTCTGTGGCCAGCAATACGCTTTTGTGGCGCATGCGGCCGGGCGGCGCAATTAACTATGACGTACTGGACAAAAGAGAAGGGACTGTCCGGCCGCCGCAGGCAACCAGACCCTGTGATGGCCAACGATGGCGCTCACGCGTGCAAACGGTGTGTCTTCAATCCGCCGTCGTCGTGCAGCGTTCCACCTTCCATGTGGAATTCCACGCGGGCTTCGGCGATCGCGCAGGCGATCGTTTCCGACATGACGCGAAGGCAATCGGTCGACAATCCTGGTGCCGACTTTCGGCAATCTGCGGCTTGCATCTTGTCGAGCGCACTGCCCAGGAGGCGCGCCCATTCATCCGGCGTTCTCGACATTTCTGATTTCCCCTGTGTTTTGAGGGCATTTAAACACCAAGTTGCACAAAAATCCACAACTCTGTTCATTTCTGATGAATTTCGTTTTACGCATATTGACGTAGGTCGCATCGCTGCGGCAGCGCGCGGAACAATATCGGCGCAGGCTTCGTTTTTCACTCGAACGAAAAGGAGCCTACCATGAGCATTTCCCAGCCCTTTGCCGACCGGAACCCCGACCCGACACCCGGCGAAACGCCGCTCGGTCCGCAGCAGACGCCAGGCCTGCCGGATCGCGGGCAGGAGAAGCCGCCGACGCCTCCGATCAAGAAGCCGGAAGATAGCCGCAACCCGAACGACCCGGCCTTGCTGCCGATCGGCGATCCCGCCGGCGCAGCCTGACCTGCCCCAACGTGGCACAGAACAAGCGTTCCGACACGTCCGGTTAAAGTTTGGAAAAGACTTATTATTTCAATTGCTTGAGAATGGCGGAAACGTTCCTCAGAACGTTTCCGCCGACGCAGTGCGGTGCGACGGCGGGAAGCCCGGACCTTTATCCCCAGCCCCGGTTCGGGCTTCCTCCGACCGCCAAGGATTAAAGGCTCGCCGCCTCAGTCCTGCTTGCAGACATCGACCCATTCGGCGCCGGTGAGTTCGGTCATGCGCTCCGGAGCGATCCGGACAGCGGCATTGGTCGCCCCTGCGGCCGGTACGACTTCCGCAAACTGCCGCAACGACTCGTCGCAATAGACCGGCAATGGCGTTGGCAGCCCGAAGGGGCAGACGCCGCCGACCGGGTGGCTCGTCATCGCGACCACCTCCTCCGCATCCAGCATGCGGCCCTTGCCGCCGAACCTGTCCTTGAATTTTCGGTTGTCGAGCCGGGCGGTGCCGCTTGCCACGACCAGCAGAACCGTTTCGCCGACCCGGAGGCAGATGGTCTTTGCGATCTGCTCGGGGGCCACGCCATGCGCGGCGGCGGCCAGCGCGACCGTCGCCGAGCTTTCCGGCGTCTCGATGATCTCGATTTCGGGGGCATTGGCCTGAAAGAAGGCCCGGACGGACTCGATGCTCATCGCCAATCGTTAACCCGGCCGGACGAGTGTCGCAAGAACCGACGGAGCGGCCGCCATTCGCGTCGGACGGGCGCGGCGCAACTGTTGCAATTTCGCATATCCCGTCCGTTGCCTGCAGCTATCCACCAAAAGTTTCATTGCAGCCGATTCCCCTCCCCCGTGCACTGCGGTAGAGCGGAGGAGACCGTTTAGAGCCGGATTTCCAGCGCTCGATCGCAATCAGGGATACAGCACGATGAACCTTCGCATGATTGTCCTGTCCGGCCTCGCCGTTGCCCTTGCCGGCTGCTCCACGACGAGCGGCCCGGCCACGCCGCTGCAGGCCCGCTGGGCCGGCAAGCCGGCCGGCAGCTTCTTCGCTGCCTATGGTCCGCCGCTGTCGGATACTGCCGGCTCCGGGGGCACGACGCTCTACGGCTGGCGCGGCGGCTACATCAACCGACGGGCCTGCCAGGTCGAACTGACCGTCGGCAGCGACTATCATATCCAGAAGATCCGCACCGTGGTCGATCGCCCTGACTCCAAGGGCGGGCCGTCGCATTGCGAGAAGGTTCTCGACGCGGCGAAGTGATCGACCCGGCAGGCGCCGGGGC
>CAMPIK010000080.1 GCA_946886325.1 uncultured Shinella sp. | reverse complement strand
CGACGTCTTCCGCTTTCAGGAATGGGTGCGCGGCGAGATGGGACGCGCCGTCTAGAGCATTTCCAGCCGAAGCGAAGTCGCTTCGGCGTCGGATAATGCGGCAAAAACAAAAGCCTAGAGCATTTCCGGTGAACCGGAGTTCACCGGAAATGCTCTAGGCCCGGTGCCTGTGCGACTATTCCAGTTCGTCTTCTGCGGACGTGCTCTCGTCCTCCAGCGAGATCGTCGCCGGTCCGTTGTCCTTCAGGCGCAGCAGGCCGGCATCTTCGAGCGCCTCGCGATCCGGCAGGTCGCGCAGCGTGTCGAAGCCGAAGGCGGAGAGGAAATGCCGGGTCGTGACATAGGTATAGGGCGCGCCGGGCGTCGGGCTGCGCGGTCCGGACCCGATGAGGCCGGCCGAGCGCAGGCTGCCGATCGTGTCGCGCGTCACCTCCTTGCCGAAGATCTTCGAAAGATCGCCGCGGGTGATCGGCTGGAAATAGGCGATCGCCATCAGCACGCCCGCCTCGTGATCGGACAACACCGGCGAGGCGGAACGGGTGGGGGCCTGCGCCGCCCGGATCACCGGGCCGTAGGCCGGACGCGTGCGATGATGGAAACCGCCGGCGACGCGCACGATGTCATAGGGCCTGCCCGACAGTTCCTCCCTGAGGTCGTCGATCAGCAGATCGATGCTGCAATCCTGCCCGACGACCGACGCAAGCCCGTCGCGGGAGACCGGCTCCGCGGAGGCAAAAATAACGGCCTCGACCCGCAGCATCCATTCCCGCCAGCGAAGGGTGGCCGGCAGGTCGGCGAGTTCACGGTCGATCAGGACGTTGCCCCGCTCGTCCTCGCTCCCCGTTCCGGCACTGCGCGGACGTGCCATGATCACAAACCGTAGGTGCGGAAGTTTGCCCGGCCGGAAAGCTCCCGGACGGCGCCAAGCGTTTCAAGCCGGTCGAAGAGGCGCCGGCTTGCCCAGCGGGAGAGGCCGGAGCCGGGTGCGGCGGCCGAAACGGCGTCATCGTCGAGGATCTGCCGGAAGACGGTGGCGGCTCCCTTGGTCCTGACCTTGGGTGTGATGGCGGAAAAGCGTTCCGCCCGCCGCGCGATATCGTTGGCAAGTCCGATCGCCTCGGCCGCACCAGCGGCAAGGGCGAGGCAAACGGAGCGCGGAAAGGCCTCGTCGCCGGGCCGAACGCGCCCGCGCCCGCCCAACGTGCGGAAAGCCGTTCCGTATCGTTCGGCCATCAGCAGGGGCACGGGCCGGTCCCAGCCAAGGTTTTCGGCAATCACCCGGTCGGCGAGCCACCAGGCCAGCACCTCGGCGTCGGGCCGCTCGGCGCAGATGGCGGAAACGAGGCTCGCGGCGGCAAAGGGTGCGGAGCGCCCGGATTGCACCGCTTCGTCGTAGAGGTCGAGCGTTTTCGCCGCCTTGTCGTCCCAGCGCACCGAAAGCCGTTCGGCCAGCTCGGCAAGGCTGCTGCTCTTGACGGCGGGCCGCCTCGACGCAAGGCTCTTGTAGGCCAGATAGACGCGGCCGCCGGGGCCGGGATCGTCGCCGGGCGCGGCCAGCAGGATCGCATCGCGCAAGGCCGCCGCGTCTTCCTCGCGCCCGACAAGGCGGATGGCCTGCGTCGCGCAGCGAAGCGCCTGGCGCGCGCGCCAGCATCCGCCCCAGGCGGGCTCGCTTCGTACGATGTCGTCGAGCGCCTTCAATGCGACGCCGGCCGCCAGCGCTGCATCGGCCTCGATTTCTGCCGCAGCGCGCGAAACGGTCCAGCCCGGCAGGGGGCGTTCGTTCTTCGTCGGTCTCGTGCGGTCGGCCTGAAGCGATTCCATGCCGGCAATCTAGACCATGCGGGCGCTTCGTTCGATGAACTTGCACCGAACCGCACAGCTTTGTCGCGATGAAGACGGAGAGGCGCTAGCCGGTCGTGGTCGACAGGTGCTCGTGCACGGCCTGCCAGGCGCCGGCCGAGTTCCGGGCAAAGACGATCGTCTCGCGCTCCCGGCTCGAAACCGGCTCTCCGCCGACCGTCAGATCGGTCTCGACATTATGGGTGAAGACGGCGACGTCGCCCAGAAGCTGGACATGCCGGTCGCTGGAGCGGCAGCCGCGCACGCGAAACCCGTCGCGCCGTTCCCACAGCGCCCATTCGGCCTCGTAGGCGGCGCGGTTTTCCAGCCGCCGGTCGAGATTGTGGAAGACGAAGGTCGCTTCCGGCGCGAAGGCGCGGAAATAGGCCTCGGTGTCGTGGCGGGAGAAGGCGTCGACGAGGCGGTCGGCGGCGGCGAGGACGTCGGTCATGGTATCGGGCATGGGGAGAAACTCAGACGGGTTTGACGCTGCTGATGAGCTGGGTGATCGGGCGATGCTGGCGGGCCACGCCGGTTTTCAGGTCTTCAAGCGACATGGCGTCGACCTTGCAGAACTCGATGAACATCATGTTGAGATTGTTGAAGAAGACCTCGCCGACGGCGCGCGCGTCGACCGAGGCGATGACGACGCCCTTCCTTTGCAGCGTCGTCACCAGTTCGACGACCTGTTCGCAGAGCCTGCCGTCGAGTTCGGTATAGCGCCGGGAGAGCGGCGTTTCCGGCTGCTGGATCGAGATTGCCATCGCGGTCCGCCACATCGCCTTGGAGAGATAGACGAGCGAATGGTCGTAATACTGGTCGATCAGCGCCTTCAGCGCCTCCTCGACATTCATCGGCGGGCTGGCGACAATCTTTGCGCCGCCCTCAAGCACTTCCGTCACTTCCATCGCGACGGTCGCGACGAGGATGTCGCCCTTGTTCTGGTAGTAGTTGTAGAGGGTGCCGACCGAGACTTCCGCCATCTCGGCGATGTCCTCGATGCGGGCGCTGTCATAGCCCTGTTCGCGGAACAGCGCGGTGGCGGATTCGAGAATGCGGCGGTTCTTGTCCGCCTTCTGTTTCGCGCGCAAACCGGCCATGGCAACCTCCAATGAATTTCCTCAAAATTGATATTGACTTAAAAAATGAACTCGTTCAATCTTTTTCTCAAGGCGCCGAAACGAGCGCCATAACGATCAACCGAAGGCCTCGACGGGCGCCTTCGACAAGAGGGAAACAACATGACTCATTCTATTTCTGGCGGCTTCACCCGCCGCACGCTTCTTGCGACCGCAGCCGCCGTCTCGATGTTCGCCGCCACTCCGGCGAGCGCGCAGGAGGAACTGAACGCGCTGGTCTGGTGCGACCACACCGACCCGGCGCTGATCGAGCCCTTCGAGAAGGCGAACAACGTCAAGGTCAATCTCAAGGAATATGAAGGCACCGGCGCCGGCCTCTCGATCGTCGAGCAGTCGCGCCCCGGCGACTGGGACGTCTTCGTCATCGACGGCGTCGACGTGCCGCGCGCGGTCGAGATGGACCTGCTCGCCGAACTGCCGGCCGACGCCCTGCCGAACGCCGACATCTTCCCGGAAGTCCGCATGGAGGACAACAACTCCAAGGACGGCAAGATCTACGCCGTGACGGAGAAGTTCGGCTACAACACCATCTCCTACGACAAGACCAAGGTCGATCCGGCCGACATGGAGGACCTCTCCATCATCTGGTCGGACAAATATGCCGGCCGCATCGCGCTTTATGACTACTATCTCCCGATGGTCGGTCTCACTGGCCTCGGCATCGGCAAGAAGACGGCGGAACTGACCGAGGCCGACCTGCCGGCGATCAAGGAAAAGCTCTTCGCCATGAAGAAGGTCGCCCGCCAGGTGAGCGACGTCGTCGCCTCGCAGACCGCGCTGGCGACCGGCGAGGTCGACATCCTCGTCGGCGGCGGCGAATGGATCACGGCCGGCCTTTCGGCCGAAAAGCCGAACCTCGACTGGACGGTTCCGAAGCAGGGCGCGCTGCGCTGGGCGCAGTCGATCGGCGTCTTCAAGGATTCGACCAAGCAGGAGCTCGCCCTGAAGTTCGTCCAGTACGTCCTGAGCCCCGAGGGCCAGGCGCGGCTTGCCACCTCCTCCTGCTACTGGGCGATGCCGGCAAACGCCAAGGCCGGCGAACACCTGACCGACGCCCAGAAGGCGGCACTGCGCTGGGACAAGCAGGGTGAGTACCTCAAGAACACCCAGCTCTACCCCGTCGTCGATGCCGACCTCGACGCCGCCATGCAGGACGCATGGACGGAGATGCTGCAGCAGTAGGGCCGGTTTGCCGGGCGGGTTCACCGTCTTCTGCCAGCCGCTCAAAATACGCGCCGTCGTCCTCGGGCTTGTCCCGAGGACCTGCCCGGCTCGATGGAAGCAGATGGTCGGGACAGGCCCGACCATGACGGGAAAACCGTGCGGGGCGCATTCCCTGCCTCACTCCGCCGGCAAGACAATCCTCTAAATCTGACCGTTCGCGAGACGATCCCATTGCCTGTCGGCCCATGCGGCGACAGACTGACGAGCCTATTCCGGAGTGCCATGTCCATGACCGCCACCCCTCTCGAACGCGCGGAGCGCCGCAAGGCCTGGGGCTTCGCGCTTCCCGCGCTCGTCTGGACGGGGGCGTTTTTCCTGGTGCCCTTCCTCTACATGGCGGCGATCAGCCTGTGGACGCGGCAGGGCCGCGAGCTCGTCGCGACCTGGACCTTCCACAACTACGCGGATTTCTTCGGCAAGGCGCATCTGCTGAAGGGCCTCGTCGTCTCGCTGGAGATCACGCTCACCGTCACCGTCATCTCGGTCATCCTCGCCTATCCGCTCGCCTGGATCATCGCCGAGCGCGTGCCGAAGCGCTGGCAGCGCTTTGCCCTCATCATGGCGATCCTGCCCTTCTGGACCTCCTATGTGGTGCGCTCCTATTCCTGGCTGCTGGTCTTGTCGAAGGGCGGCGTCGTCAACCAGGCGCTGCTGTGGACCGGCATCATCGCCGAGCCGCTGGAACTGTCGGCCAACCGCACCGGCACGATCATCGGCTTCGTGCACTTCTTCGTCATGCTTCTGACGCTGACGATCTATGCGAACCTCATCCAGCTTTCGCCGAACTACCGCCGCGCCGCCGCCGATCTCGGCGCCAACGCCTTCCAGACCTTCCGCCATGTGATCCTGCCGCTGACGCTGCCCGGCATCATGGTCGGCGCCTTCCTCACCTTCGTGCTCTGCATCGGCGACTACATCACGCCGCAGATCCTCGGCGGCAACAACGAACTCGTTCTGCCGCAGGTGATCATGCTGCAGCTCGGCCGGCGCGCCGATTTCCCGATGGCGGCGGCGCTCTCGATCGTGCTGATGGTGGTCGTGACGATCGCCTATCTCGCCTGCGCCCGCTGGCTGAAGATGGAGAGGACCTGACATGCGCCGCCTCCAGACGCTTCTCGCGATCCTCTATGCCGGCTCGATCTATGTCTTCATCTTCCTGCCGGTCGCCGTCCTCGTGCTCTTCTCCTTCCAGGACGGCACGCTGCCGGTGCCGCCGCTCCACGGCGTGACGCTGCGCTGGTACGAGGCGATCTTCGCCGACCGCGACCTGATGGCGGCGCTCGGCAATTCGCTCATCGTAGCGATGGTCTCCTCGGCCGTTGCCTGCCTGCTCGGTTTCCTCGCGGCCTACGCCTTCGCGCGCTACCGCCTGCCCGCCTCCGGCCTGCAACGGGCGCTGATCGTCGCGCCGATGACGGTCAGCACGCTGATCATCGGGCTCGGCCTGCTGTCGCTCTTCAACCGGCTGAACATGCCGCTGTCGCTCTGGACCGTCGGCATCGGCCATGTCGTCATCAACCTACCGCTCTGCTTCGCCCTCATTTATGCCTCGATGGGCGGCCATCAGGTCAATATCGAACGCGCCGCGCGCGACCTTGGCGCGCCCGACTGGAAAGTCATGGCGCTGGTGACGGCGCCGATGCTGATGCCGTCGATCCTTGCCGCCTTCTTCCTCTCCGTCACCTTCAGCTGGGACGAGTTCATCGTCGCCTTCCTGCTGTCGCGCTTCGATGTGACGCTGCCGGTCGAGATCTGGAGCATGCTGCGCTCCGGCCTCGACCCCCGGACCAACGCCATCGGCAGCGTCGTCTTCCTCGTCTCGGTCCTGTTCCTGCTCGTCATGGAACTCGCCGTCTTCCGCAAGAAACCGGGAAATCCGACATGACCGCCGACGTCTCCATCCGCAATGCCACCAGGCTCTTCGGCGCGTTCCGGGCGCTCGACGACGTGTCGCTCGACATCGCGGCCGGCGAGTTCATCGTGCTGCTCGGCCCATCCGGCTGCGGCAAGACCACGCTGCTCTCCATCCTCGGCGGATTCCTCGAGCCGACCTCCGGCACGGTCTCGATCGGCGGCCGCGAGATGACGCATGTCCCGCCGGCGAAACGTCCGACGACGACGATGTTCCAGGATTACGCGCTCTTCCCGCATATGAAGCTCATCGACAATGTCGGCTTCGGCCTGCGCATGCGCGGCATCGGCAAGGCGGAGCGGGACGAGAAGGCGCTCTCCTACCTCGACCTCGTCGGCCTGAAGGGCTCCGCCGGCAAGAAGCCGCACGAACTCTCCGGCGGCCAACGCCAGCGCGTGGCGCTCGCCCGGGCGCTAGCCGTCGATCCGGACGTGCTTCTGCTCGACGAGCCGCTCGGCGCGCTGGATCTCAAGCTCCGCCGCCAGATGCAGGACGAGTTGAAGGCGATCCAGAAGCGCGTCGGCACGACCTTCGTGCATGTCACGCACGACCAGGAGGAGGCGATGGCGATCGCCGACCGCATTGTCGTGATGAACCAGGGCCGGATCGAGGACGTCGGGGCGCCGGCATCGATCTATATGCGGCCACGCTCGCTGTTTTCGGCGGGCTTCATGGGCGAGGCGAATTTCCTGGCCGCGACCGTCGGCAGCACGGCGGCGGGGCAGACAGAGGTGGAGACGGCGGTCGGCCGGATCGCGCTCCCCGCCTCGGCCTTCGTCGGCACGCCGGCGGCGGGCGCGGACGTCACACTCTGCATCCGCCCCGAGCACTTTCGCGCCGGCGAAAGAAACGGAGCGACGATTTCGCTGGGCCGCGCGCGCATCCGCGATACCGCCTTCTTCGGCACGCATCATCGCTGCCACCTGACGAGTGAATCCGCCCCCGCGACGCTTCTGACGGCGCATCTGCCGCAAACGGCGGAGATTGCCGAGGGCCAGATGGTCGATCTTGTCGTGGACGCCCGCGATCTGGTAGCCCTGTCGGCGTGAGGTCGGAAACAATGACCATGAAGCGCATCGCGCCAGAGGACTGGTACAGCGTCCGCCGTCTCGGCGACGACGTGACCTCTATCTCAGAGCCCTTCATCCAGGAATTCTACCGCTGCAACATCTGGCATGTGCGCGGCCGCGATCGCGACATGCTGGTTGACAGCGGCATGGGCGTCGTCTCGCTCACCGAATGGGTGCCTGTTGTCACCGAGCGCGACCTGATCGCCGTCGCCAGCCACACCCATTTCGACCATATCGGCTGCCACCACGAATTCGAATGCCGCGCCGTGCATGCCGCCGAGGCGGAGCTTCTCGCCAACCCGACGCGGGAAAACACGCTCGCCGATCCCTATGTCACCGACGACATCTTCGACGCGCTGCCGCCCGAGCCCTATTGCTCGAAGTGCTACGCGGTGAAGAAGGCGCCGGCGACGCGCATCCTTGAGGACGGCGACGTGATCGACCTCGGCGACCGGCATTTCGAGGTGATCCATACGCCGGGCCACTCCCCGGGGGGTATTGCACTCTACGAGAAGGCGACGGAAATTCTCTTCTCCGGCGACATTCTCTACGATGGTCCGCTGATCGAGGACACCTACCATTCCAATGCGAAAGACTATGTAACCTCCATGGAGCGCCTGTTGACCCTGCCGGTCCGGACGGTCCATGGCGGCCATTTTCCGAGTTTCGGGGCCGAGAGATACCGCCAGCTCATCAGAAGCTGGCTCGACGACAAACAGAAAAACTGACGGGAGACCAGCATGCTCGACAAGCGCAAGTTCTACATCGACGGCCAGTGGGTCGATCCGATCAAGGCCAACGACCTCGAGGTGATCAACCCGGCGACGGAAAAGCCGATCGCCGTCATCTCCATGGGCACCGCCGCCGACATCGACCGTGCCGTCGCCGCCGCCAAGAAGGCGTTTGCGACCTACAGCCAGACGAGCGTCGACGAGCGCATCGCGCTGCTCGAAAAGCTGCTCGACATCTACAAGCGCCGCTATGACGAGATGGCGCGGACCATCACGCTGGAGCTCGGCGCGCCGATCTCGATGAGCACCGAGCAGCAGGCGGATGTCGGCGTCGGCCACCTGCAGGGCTTCATCGACGGGCTGAAGCGGCTGAAGGGGCGCGAGGTCCTGCCGAATGGCGACGTGGTGCGCCGCGAACCGATCGGCGTCTGCGGCCTCATCACGCCGTGGAACTGGCCGATCAACCAGATCGCGCTCAAGGTCGTGCCGGCGCTGGCGACCGGCTGCACCTGCATCCTGAAGCCGTCCGAATTCACGCCGCTCAACGCCCTGCTCTATGCCGAGATGGTGCATGAGGCCGGCTTCCCGGCAGGCACGTTCAACCTTGTCAACGGCGACGGCCTCGAATGCGGCTCGGCGCTGTCCAAGCACAAGGACGTCGACATGATGTCCTTCACCGGCTCCACCCGCGCCGGCATTGCCGTCAGCAAGGATGCGGCCGATACGGTCAAGCGCGTGACGCTGGAACTCGGCGGCAAGTCGCCGAACATCGTCTTCGCCGACGCCGATCTGG
>CAMPIK010000079.1 GCA_946886325.1 uncultured Shinella sp. | reverse complement strand
CGTTCAAGTATCGCGTCCGCGGCACCGGCCAGGTCCGGCCCTGAGGTGAGCGAGGGGGAGATCGCCCGCCGGTATCTGCGCATGCCCTATGTCGAAAAGGGCATGGCGGTCGGTCTCTTCGGCGGCTCCTTCAATCCGCCGCACGAGGGCCATGTGCTGGTGGCGGAAATCGCCATGCGGCGCCTCGGGCTCGACCAGCTCTGGTGGATGGTGACGCCCGGCAACCCCTTGAAAGACCGGCGTATCCCTCGCGCCGCTTGCCGAGCGGCTGTTGCGCAGCGACGCACTGACGCCCGACCCGCGCGTCAAGGTGACGGCCTTCGAAAAGACGCTCGGCCAGAACTATACGGCAAAGACGCTCTCGATCGTTCGCGCACGAAACCCCGGCGTCCGCTTCGTCTGGATCATGGGCGCCGACAATCTCAAGGACTTCCACCGCTGGCAGAACTGGCGCAAGATCGCCTCCACCTTCCCGATCGCCGTCATCGACCGTCCGGGCGATACGCTGTCCTACCTGTCGTCGAAGATGGCGAAGACATTCGACTATGCACGGGTCGACGAGGATGACGCGGCGACGCTCGCAAGGCGGAAGGCGCCGGCCTGGACCTTCATCCACGGGCCGCGCTCGCCGCTCAGTTCCACGGCGCTTCGGGCAGCCGGTGCAGCGGCAAGAGACGGCTGAAATCGCCGCCCGAGGCCGCACTTGTCCAATAGAGAAAAGCATCCCTCACATGTGGCGTCTTGAAACGTAAACCTATTGATGCCTAAATTTAGGGGCGGGACGACGTCATTGGTCGAATCGCGACGCGCCTGTCCTGTTACTTGGAAAGGAAAAACCCTGACAACAGTGCACGCAAAGGGAAGCGCCACCCGCGTCTTCTCGAAAAGCCCGGAACGTGGCGACGATGCCGCCGACCGCGCGCTCCAAGTGGTCCTCGCCAGTCTTGAGGACTCGAAGGCAGAAGATATCGTTTCCATCGACATTGCCGGAAAATCGGCGCTGGGCGACTACATGGTGGTCGTGTCCGGACGCTCCAACCGTCATGTCATGGCGATCGCCGACCACCTGCTCACCGACCTCAAGGACGAGGGCTTCGGCTCCGCCCGCATCGAGGGTCTGGAAGCCGGCGACTGGGTCCTGATCGACACCGGCGATATCATCATTCATGTGTTCCGCCCGGAAGTGCGGGAGTTCTACAACATCGAACGGATGTGGGCGGCTCCCGAAATCGAGGACGGCACGCTGCATTGAGGAAAAGCGCTGCCTGACGAGGTGGGCGGCGGAAGCGGCGAAGCGCGTATGGCACCTGACAGGTGAACGTTGCCGCTTTGTGCCCGCGAAAGGACCTGGGACGGCAGAATGCGGATTGGTCTGTTTGCGGTTGGGCGGCTGAAGGCCGGACCCGAAAAGGAACTCGCCGCGCGCTATATCGACCGTTTCGCGAAGACCGGCCCCGCGATAGGCCTTGAGGCCGGCCGGATGACGGAGGTTGCCGAAAGCCGCGCGTCGAATGCCGAGACCCGCAAGCGCGACGAAGCGGCCATGCTCGAAAAGGCCCTGCCGGATGGCAGCGTGCTCATTCTGCTCGACGAACGCGGCAAGGCGCTCGACTCCGAAGCCTTTGCCGACCTTCTCGGCAAATACCGGGATGCGGGCAAACGCGATCTGACGATCGCCATCGGCGGGGCGGATGGCCTCGACCCCGCGCTTCACGACCGCGCCGACGCGGTTCTCTGCCTCGGAAAACTCACCTGGCCGCACCAGCTCGTGCGCATCCTGATTGCCGAACAGCTCTATCGCGCGGTCACCATTCTCTCCGGCCATCCCTATCATCGCGCCTGACGCGGGTCGTCACCGCCGCACAAGTCTCGTGTGGCAGAAGGGAAAGCCGCAATTTCGGCATTGTTTCTTGGCGAAATCGGCAAATCGGCTTAGACCGGATCAAACGCAAGTCACGGGTGATATGGCGACAACCGGAAAAGGCGACCGGCAGGGGGAGGCAGGCGGCATCGGCGCGACCTGCCTGCGGCTTTGCCTGCTTGCGACGGTTCTGCTCGCGCCGGCACCGCTTGTGGCCGAGCCCGGCTCCGGTGCCCCGCTTGGCGTGACGAGCGAAAAGACCGGCGCATTGCCGCGCCGGGAGATCGACCCTGCCGCCGTGCTCGCCCTTCGCCGCGACAGCACCCGCCGCGAGCTGGAAGCGCTTTCGGAGACGATTTCGCTGACGGAGGAAAAGGCAAAGGCGCTGGAAGCGGGCATTGCCGATCTCGAAAAATCCCGCGCGTCGCTGCGCGAGGCGATCGTCAAGTCGGCAAGAGCCCGGCAGGACATGGAGGCCCGCATCCTTGCCGGGGAAAAGCGGCTTTCGGCATTGCGCGGCCAGGAGGACGAGACGCGCCAGTCGCTGCTTGCACGCCGCGGCCTGCTGACGGAAGTGCTGGCGGCCCTCCAGCGCATGGGGCGCAATCCGCCGCCTGCGCTTCTGGTTTCGCCCGACGACGCGCTGTCCTCCGTTCGAAGCGCCATCCTGCTCGGCGCCGTCGTGCCCGGCATGCGGGCCGAGACGGACCGCCTGCTTGGGGATCTCGCAGCACTCGGCAAGGTGCGCGACGAGATCGGCAAGGAGAAGGGCGAACTCGCCGTGGCGATGCGCGACCGGCTGGAGGAGGAGAAGCGCTCCGAACTTCTGATCAGGGAAAACGAAGCGCTGACCGCTGAAAACAGCCGGACGCTTGCGGCCGAGCGCCGGCGCGCCGAAGAGTTGGCCGGGCGCGCCACGAGCCTCGAAGGCCTGATCGGCTCGCTGGAGAAGGAAATCACGTCGGTCCAGGATGCGGCAGCCCTTGCCCGTGCGCAGGAAGAGCAGCGCGCGAAGCTTTCGGATGCCGAACGGGAGAAGGCGAAGGCCGAGGCGCAGCAGGCGGTGCCCGACAAAAACCGCATTGCTCCGGCATATGCGTTTTCCGACCTGCACGAGCGTCTCGACTATCCGGTTGCCGGAGACGCGCTGCGCGGGTTCGGGGAAGCGGATGGCACGGGCCATCCCTCGCAGGGGCTGATACTCGCCGCCAATCCCGGCGCACTGGTGACGGCACCCGCCGATGGCTGGGTCGTTTTTGCCGGTACGTTCCGGAGCTACGGGCGCATGATCATCCTCAATGCAGGCGACGACTACCACCTGGTGCTGTCCGGTATGGACCGGGTGAACGTTCGCGAGGGACAGTTCGTGGTGGCCGGCGAACCGCTTGCCGTGATGGGCGAGAAAAGAGTGGCAAGCGTGAACGCTTTGGCTCTGGAAACGGAAAAGCCGACGCTTTACATTGAATTTCGAAAGAACGGCAAACCGGTTGATTCCCGACCCTGGTGGTCTGCCAAAGTCTCTGGAAAGGCGCGCAATGATACGTAGGGCTTCACTTGTTCTCGTCGGTGCATTGATGGGTGCCACCGCAATGAGTGTCGTGTACTCGGTGACCAAGCCGGCAGAGGCCGCGGGTGCCACGACCTATCGCGAACTGTCGATCTTCGGAGACGTCTTCGAGCGCGTGCGCGCGCAATATGTGACGCCGCCGAAGGAAGACCAGCTGATCGAGAATGCCATCAATGGCATGCTCACCTCGCTCGACCCGCATTCCTCCTACATGAATGCCCGCGACGCCGAGGACATGCGCACGCAGACGCGCGGCGAATTCGGCGGCCTCGGCATCGAGGTCACGATGGAGGAAGACCTCGTCAAGGTCATCACGCCGATCGACGATACGCCCGCCTCGCGCGCCGGCGTGCTCGCCGGCGACCTGATCTCGAAGATCGACGGACAGGACGTTCGCGGCCTCAAGCTCGAGGAAGCCGTCGAGAAGATGCGCGGCAAGGTCAACACGCCGATCAAGCTGACGATCCTGCGCAAGGGCGCCGACAAGCCGATCGAACTGACGATCATGCGCGACATCATCGCGGTCAAGGCCGTGAAGTCCCGCGTCGAGAACGACGTCGGCTACCTGCGCGTCATCTCCTTCACCGAAAAGACCTATGACGACCTTTCGGCCGCCATCGAGAAGATCAAGGCCGAGGTGCCGGCCGACAAGCTGAAGGGCTATGTGCTCGACCTGCGGCTCAACCCGGGCGGCCTGCTCGATCAGGCGATCAACGTCTCCGATGCTTTCCTGGAACGGGGCGAAGTGGTCTCCACGCGCGGCCGCAACGACGACGAGACGCGCCGCTTCAACGCCTCGCCGGGCGACCTCAGCGACGGCAAGCCTGTGATCGTCATGGTCAACGGCGGTTCCGCCTCCGCTTCGGAAATCGTCGCCGGTGCGCTGCAGGATCTGCGCCGCGCCACGGTGCTCGGCACGCGGTCCTTCGGCAAGGGCTCCGTCCAGACCATCATCCCGATGGGCGAGGCGGGTGCGCTCCGGCTGACGACGGCGCTCTATTACACGCCGTCCGGCAAGTCGATCCAGGGCACCGGCATCACGCCGGATATCAAGGTCGAACAGCCGCTGCCGCCGGAACTGCAGGGCAAGCTGGAAGCCGCTGGTGAATCCAACCTGCGCGGTCATATCCAGGGCCAGAGCGAGACGGATGAAGGCTCGGGCTCCTCGGCCTATGTGCCGCCGGAAGCCAAGGACGACCTCCAGCTTCAGTATGCGCTCGAACTGCTGCGCGGCGAGAAGACCGATCCGTCCTTCCCGGCCAATCCCGAGAAGGCCGAACTCAAGGACTGACATGATGGACCGGACCCGATGGCCAACGCCACGGGTCCGGTTTCCTTTCCGACAGGGCGCCCAGTCTCTTGGGAACAGATCTCAACGCACCGCTCGGCCAGACACGCAAGGCCAAATCCGGACGCGGGCCGCTGGCGTTTTTCGCGTCGCGGGCGGTTCCGGCGGGCGCGCTTCTCTCTATTGTCGGCCTTTCTCTCTGGACCTCGCTTGCGCCGTCCGGTCTGCGGGATGCACCGCCGGTCGTGACGGCCGAGACCGAAGCGGCCGCCTCGGCCGAGGTTGCAGCGGTGGATGAGCGCCGTGCGCCGGCCGATGGCGTCAGGCGGGAGACCGGTCTTTCCGGCGCCAATGTGGAAACGACGCGAACCAACGACGGCAATGTCGTGCGCAAATATTCGCCCGGCCAGCGCGACGGCGAGGGGCCGCTGATCATCGCCGCCAGCCGGATCGGACAGGATGCGCGCTCCGCCGCCTTCCCGAACGACGATCTGCTCGAAGACAGTCCCTATGGCCGCTTGCCCGTGGTCGGCCCGGATGGCCTCAGGCCGGTCGAGCAATATGCCCGGCCGTGGTCCGGCGCGCGCGGCACCCGGATCGCGATCGTCGTGGGCGGTCTCGGACTCAGCCAGACGGGCACGCAAAGGGCGATCGACATCCTGCCCGGCGAGGTGACGCTTGCCTTCGCCTCTGCCGGAAACAGCCTCCAGCGCTGGATGCAGGAGGGGCGGCGCGGCGGCCATGAAATTCTCCTGCAGGTGCCGCTGGAGCCCTTCGACTATCCGGAAAACAATCCCGGCCCGAAGACGCTGCTCGCGGACGCCAGCGCCGAGGAAAACCTTGCCGACCTGCATCAGGCCATGGGCCAGATCACCAATTATACCGGCGTCATGAATTTCATGGGCGGCCGCTTCCTGTCGAGCGTCGATGCGCTCGATCCGATCCTGCGCGATGTGGCGGCGCGCGGATTGCTGTTCCTCGACGACGGTTCGTCGGTCCAGTCGCAGAGCGGCACGCTTGCCAAGGCAATCGAGATGCCGCATGCCTTCGCCGATCTGCAACTCGACGGCGAACTGGCGCGCGAGGCGATCCTGCGCAAGCTCGACGAACTGGAGCGCATCGCCCGGCGCAACGGCCAGGCGATCGGCGTCGCCTCGGCCTTCGACGAAAGCGTGGACGCGATCGCCGATTGGTGTCAGGAAGCCTCGACGCGCGGCATCGAGATCGTCGGCGTGTCGGCATTGGCCGACGATGCGGCCAGGAGATGAGACGGTATGAGCAAGGGCGAAAAAACGACGAAGCAGATGCGCGCGGAGGATCTTCCCTACCGTCCCTGCGTCGGCATCATGGTGCTCAACCGTGACGGTCTCGTCTGGGCCGGCCGGCGCATTGCCGAGGGCAATTCGGAATATGACGGGTCTCCGCAGCTCTGGCAGATGCCGCAGGGCGGGATCGACAAGGACGAGGATCCTCTGAAGGCAGCCTACCGGGAACTCTACGAGGAGACCGGCATGCGCAGCGTGACGCTGCTTTCCGATGCCGGCCGCTGGGTCAATTACGATCTTCCGCCGCACCTGATCGGCATCGGTCTCAAGGGCAAATATCGCGGCCAGACCCAGCGCTGGTTCGCCTTCCGCTTCGAGGGCGACGAAAGCGAGATCGCGATCAACCCGCCACCGGGCGGCCACGAACCGGAATTCGACGCCTGGGAATGGAAGCCGATGGGCGACCTGCCGGGACTGATCGTGCCCTTCAAGCGCAAGGTCTACGACGAGGTCGTGTCGATCTTCTCGGCGCTTGCGGGCAAGTAGGGCGACGTCCGGGCGCCTGTCCAATCTGCGGATCGAATAGGCCATCCCCGGAGATTTTCCGGGGATGGCCTTCTTCGTTTTCACGTTCTCAGAACAGGCCGAAATCGCTGGTCGTGAGCGTCGTCACGCCCTGTACCTGGGCGACGAGCTGGAGATCGGCCTCCGCGCCCTTGCCGTCCGCATCGAACCACAGGCGGCCATTGTCGGACTCGAAGAGGAAGGTGCCGCCGGCTCCCTTGGCGACCGGGTCCGCGCCGACGACCAGCGACACCGTCTTTGCACTCGCGGCCATGCCGTAGTCGCTGGCGTCGATCATGAGCTTGTCCTGGCCGCGTGTGAAGTCGGTGATGACGTCACCTTCGCCGTCGCGTCCGGCGCGGCTGAAGATGAACTGGTCGTTCCCGGCGCCGCCGGTCAGCCAGTCGTCTCCGGCGCCGCCGGTCAGGCGGTCATTGCCGTTGCGGCCCTGCAGAACGTCGTCGGATGCGTTGCCGTTGAGCGTGTTTGCCGTCGCATCGCCGCGGATGTCGTCATCGCTGGCACTGCCGTTGATGATCTCGACATTCGAGACGGTCAGGCCGAGAGCGCTGCCCTTGTTGCGGGACTGGTCCTGCAGATCGAGCACGACCGAGGTGGTGCCCGCGGCGAAGGACAGCGAGTCGATGCCCGTGCCGCCATCGAAACGGTCGGTGCCGGTCAGCACGCTGCGCACGAGCGTGTCGTTGCCGGCGTCGCCGAAGAGGCTGTCATTGCCCGCACCGTCCCGGAGCCAGTCGTTGCCGGCGCCGCCACGAAGCACGTCGTTGCCGCCGTTGCCGTCGATCTTGTCGTTGAGATTTCCGCCGGTCACGGTGTCCTTGCCGGCGCTGCCGGAATATTCGAGCGTCTCGAAACCCTTGAAGGACGTCAGGCCGTCGATCTTGACGGTGGCGGGCGAGAAGCGGAAGGCGATATCCTTCGTCTGGTTCGACAGGTTGAGGTTCAGGACGTCGCTGCCGCTTCCACCATCCGCGAAGTCGCCGATGCCCATGTGCACCCGGTCGTTGCCGTCCTCGCCATAAAGCCGGTCGCGACCGATGCCGACTGTGGTCCCGTCGCCGTAGAGCGTATCGTTGCCGAGGCCGCCCTTCAGCATGTCGTTGCCGAGATCGCCCGAGAGCCGGTCGTTGCCCGCGCCGCCCGTCAGGCTGTCATTGCCGCTATTGCCGCTCAGGCTGTCGTTCAGTTTTCCGCCGACGAACGTGTCGTTGCCCGTGCCGCCGAGGAGCGAGACCTGCTCGACATTCTTGACGGTCACCGGGGCGTTGGTGACGTTGACCGTCGGCGCAAGCTTGAAGACGATGCCTTTGGTATATTTGCTGAAATCGATGGCGGCACTGTCGATGCCCTTTCCGCCATCGAGATTGAGCGTGCCCTTCGAGGCGGTGCGGGCGAAGCTGTCATTGCCGTCGCCGAGATCGACCCGGTTGTTGCCATTCGCCCCCTTGATCGGATCGCCGATCGTCACGCGATCGTTGCCGCTACCGGACTCGATGACATTGTTGCCGCCGACATCATGCAGCCGGTCGTTTCCACCGCCGGAACGCAGCGTGTCATTTCCGGCGCCGCCATCCAGCATGTCGTTGCCTTTGGTGCCGATCAGCGTGTCGTTGCCGTTGTTGCCGTAGAAGCTGACGCTGCGGGCAGCACCCACCGACTTGACGACGTCGTTGCCCGCGCCGAAGGCGACCTGATAGGTCTCGAAGGCCTTCAGCGTCGTGCCGTCGGAGAGCTTTGCATCCGCGCCGGTGGCGCTGAAGGTCAGGGCCTTGGCGGCGGTGTGCCGATCGACGGAAACGCTGTCGAGCCCGGTTCCGCCGTTCGCCTTGTCCGCGCCGCCGTCGCCGAGCGCGACACGGTCGTTGCCGCTGCCGCCATCGACCGTATCCCGGCCGAGCCCCGACAGCAGGCGGTCGTTGCCGGCGCCGCCGTTGACGGTGTCGTTTCCGGCGCCGCTATCGACGATATCGTAGCCCGAGCCGGTGACGATGCGGTTCGCGCCGCTGCCGACGGCGGTAATCGTGTAGCTTTCGAAGCCCTTGAAGGTCGTGCCGCCGGCAAGCGTGTTGCTCTGTGTCGGCAGCTTCGCGGTGAAATTGCCGCTGAAGTTCTGGATCGCGAGGCGGTCGTTGCCACCGGCATCGGTGATCGTG
>CAMPIK010000078.1 GCA_946886325.1 uncultured Shinella sp. | reverse complement strand
CCGGCGCCGCCGCGGCCGCGCAGGCCGCTGTCGGTGACATGCTGAACCACGTCGGCCGGAACCATGCCGATCGCCTTTTCGAGGCCGCGCAGACCGCCATGCGCCTTGTAGTCGTCGAGCGAAACCGGATCGATGACGCCGCAGCGCGCGAAGGTCAGCCGCGTCTGGTTCTTCAGGAACGGAATCTCCTCCGTCGGCCCGAGACAGAGCGCGTGTGCCTTGCCTTCGACCAGCCCCGAATCGAGCAGTCCGGCGACATCCGAGGCCTTGACCGGACCATAGGCGATGCGGCCGTTTGCGGTTTCCACCTCGACCAGCGGCTCCAGCCAGTGCATGCCGCGCGAGCCGTTGCGGACGATCGTGACGTCGAGATTGCGGCTGGCGATTTCGCCGGCAAGCGCCTTGGCGACCTTTTCGGCACCGAGGGCGAGAGCGGCGGCATCGCGCGGAACATAGATGCGAACGGTCATCGGCGTGCCTCCGCGATCATCTCCCGGGCCGTCTCGACATCCATCCGGCCAAACACCTCACCATCGAGCATCGCGGCGGGTGCGCAGGAACAGAGCCCGAGACAGAAGACGGGTTCGAGCGTCACCGCCCCGTCCAGCGTCGTCTGGTGGAAATCGATGCCGAGCAGCGCCTTGACGCGCTCGGCGAGCGCATCGCCGCCCATCGACTGGCAGGCTTCCGCGCGACAGAGCTTCAGCACATGGCGGCCCGTCGGGTGGTCGCGATAGTCGTGATAGAAGGTGACGACGCCGTGCACCTCGGCGCGCGACAGGTTCAGTTCCCGCGCGATGACCGGCAGGCTCTCCTGCGGCACATGGCCGAACTCGGCCTGGATCTCGTGAAGAATGGGAAGAAGCGGACCTTCCAGCCCCTTCAGTTCGCCGACGATCGCCAGCGTTCTCTGACCGACATCGCCGGGCACATGAATGTTCATTTTTGACCTCCCGGTCGCGACGGACTGAACGCTCGATCACCGATCCATTCGACGCCGCGCTGCAACTCCCGATACAGCGGGCCAGAACCGGAACCCTGTCAGTCCTCGCACCTCATTCGCAAAGCTTCTCAGGCTTGTAGGGAGGGGTCAATAATGCAGTCCCGTTGCCTGATAGAAAAATCCTATCAATCGAGACCAATCTCCGCGAGTATACGGGCCTCATGCAACAGCGCCGAAACAAGCGGCGTGAAGGGTTCACGGTGCGTGGCGACCAGACCGACCGTGTGATGCGGCTCGGGCTCCACGAGCGAAACTATACTAATTTCCTCATGAAATCCGAACGATTTCGCCACATTTCGCGGCATGATGCTGCACCAGCGTCCTGTTCGCACATGCGAAAACAAAACGATCATCGAGTTCGATTCGAGTTTCGGCTTCACAGCGACGCCCGCTTCGGCGAAATGGCGGTTGATGATGCGGCGGTTCTGCATGTCCGCCGTCAATAGGCAAAGGCTAAGATCGCCCGCTTCCTTCCAGGTCACCGTCTGGCGATCGCCGAACGGGCCGTTCCGGGCCGTCACGAGACAGTAATGCTCCTGCAGCAGCGGCACGCTGGTAACCCGCCCGAGCGGCTCGTTTTCCAGGTAGGTCAGCCCGGCGTCGATCTCCAGATTCTCAAGCAGGCTGAGGATCTGCAGCGAATTGGTCGAAAAGACCGAGAAGGTGACATCAGGATGCTTCTCCTGGAACGGCGCCGTCACCTTCGGCACCAGCGCGAGCGTGGTCGGGATGGCGGCAAGCCGGATATGGCCGGACAGGCCGGTGCGCGCCGCCCGCATCTCTTCCCGCATGGTGCGGGTGTCGCCGACGATGCGCCGCGCCCATTCGAGCACGCGCTGACCTTCCGGCGTCAGGCTCTGGAAACGCGAGCCGCGATTGACGAGCATGACGCCGAGCTGGTCCTCCAGTTGCCGGATCGCCGCCGAAAGCGTCGGCTGCGAAATGCCGAGCTCCTCCGCCGCCCTTGCGAAATGGCGTTCGCGGGCAAGCGCGATGAAATATTCCAGCTTGTCGATCATGCCGCCTCCCCGTTCGATCCACCTTCATACAAAAGAACGGTGGCAGGACAAACGTCCCGCGCCATATAGAGGAGCGAAGGCGACACGGGAGGAGAGGCGCATGACATTCCGGGCATTGCTGGTGGAGAAGGACGAAAGCGGCGCGGTCAGCGCAGCCGTGCAGGACCTTGATGACGCAAGGCTGCCGGACGGCGACGTCACAGTTGCGGTCGAATATTCGACGCTGAACTACAAGGACGGCCTCTGCATCACCGGCAAGGGCGGGCTGGTGCGCACGTTCCCGCATGTACCGGGCGTCGATTTCTCAGGCACCGTCGAGAGCTCCGACGATCCGCGCTACCGCCCCGGCGACCGTGTGGTGCTCACTGGCTGGCGCGTCGGCGAGGTCTGGTGGGGCGGCTATGCCACCCGCGCGAAGGTGAAGGCCGACTGGCTCGTCCCCCTGCCCGACGAGATTTCGACACGGCAAGCCATGGCGATCGGCACGGCGGGACTGACCGCGATGCTGGCCGTCTCGGCCCTGGAAAACGCAGGCCTCTCGCCGAAACATGGCGAAGTGCTGGTGACGGGCGCTGCCGGCGGCGTGGGCTCTGTCGCCGTGGCCATCCTCTCCCGCCTCGGCTATTCGGTCGCGGCCGTGACCGGGCGACCCGAGACCGCCGACTACCTGAAAGGCCTCGGCGCCGACACTATTGTCGACCGCGCCGATCTCGCGGAACCGACGCAAAAGCCGCTCGAATCGGAGCGCTGGGCCGCCGCGATCGACAATGTGGGCGGCGAAATGCTCGGCCGCGTGCTGAAACAGATGAAATATGGCGGGTCGGTTGCCGCCATCGGGCTTGCGGGCGGCGCCGCGGTTCCGTCCTTCACCGTCGTTCCCTTCCTTCTGAGGGGCGTCAGTCTTCTAGGGATCGATTCGGTGATGCGGCCCTATGACCACCGCGTCGATGCCTGGCAGCGGCTTGCGACCGATCTTCCGATGGAAAAGCTTCAGGACATGGTGAGCGAATTCGGGCTCGGGGACCTGCCGGAGCTCGCAGGTGCGATTCTCAAGGGCGAAGTCAGGGGACGCACCGTCATCGATGTGCGGAAATAGACAGCGCAGCCGAAAGGCGCTCAGCTCTGCCGGCGCTCTTCCAGCAGCGGCCGGCAGAAGATGTCATAGAGGATGCCGATGACCTTCAGCACGTTTTCGTCGGCGATGCTGTAATAGATCTGCCGTCCGTCGCGCCGGGTTCGCACGACACGTTCAAGCCTGAGGCGGGCAAGCTGCTGCGATACGACCGATTGCGGGAGTCCGAGCACACCTTCGATTTCGCCCACCGATTTTTCGCCGTCCGACAGGATGCACAGGATCATCAGCCGCGATTCGTGCGACAGCGCCTTCAGAAACGAGCTGGCCTTGCGGGCCTGCGTGGCGAAAACCTCGAAGTCCTCTTCGGCCATGTCTTCGCCGAGCTTCAACAGCTCTTTCATGTCCATCCCCCGATGGTCTGCCGGTCGCGATCGCCTTCCCCCGCGGCGATGCACAGGACGGCGCACGGGCTGCAAGGCGGTTTGCGCCGGGCGTCTTTCGTCCAAGCCATATGGGTGGCCGCGATCAGCAAATCAACTGGCCGCCGTTGACCTCCAGAACCTGGCCGGTGACATAGCCGGCAAGCGCATTGGAGGCGAGGAAGAGATAGGCAGGCGCGCAGTCTTCCGCCGTTCCCAGCCGTTGCAGCGGAATGGTCTTGCGCGTTGCCTCCAGCTTCTCTTCCGTCGAGTAACGCTGGTGGAAATCGGTGGTGATCGTGCCGGGCGAAACGCAATTGACGCGGATGCCATCCGGAGCGAGCTCACGGGCAAGGGCTTTCGAATAGGTGGAAACGAAGGCCTTCGTCGCCGAATAGATGGCCGAGCCGGGGCTTCCGCCCGTCAGCGCGGAAATAGAGACCGTATTGACAATCGCTGCATGCGGCGCGCGGCGCAGATAGGGCAGCAGGCCGCGCGTCACTTCGACGACGGAGGTCTGGTTGAGCTGCACCACCGTCTCGTATTGCGCGTCGGTCAGCTCACCTGCCGGAAACCGGCCGACCATCGTGCCCGCATTGTTGACGAGCACATCGACCTGCGGAAACAGGCTGTCGACCCGGCTGACAAGCGTCGCCACGCCGCCCTCCTCCAGAAAGTCCGAATAGACCATATGGGCACGCGCCTCGCCGATCGCGCTTTCGAGGAAATCCGGCATGGTCGACGGTTTGGCGCGGCCGCCATGCAACAGCACATGGGCGCCGCAATCGAGAAACTGGCGCGCGACTTCCAGCCCGATCCCGCGCCCGGCGCCAGTGACGACGACGTTCGCGCCCTTGAACAGCGACGGATGGAACATGGGTGATCTCCTCTCACAGCCGG
The DNA here is from genome assembly GCA_946886325.1 of uncultured Shinella sp. The sequence goes on along the minus strand of CAMPIK010000078.1, from coordinate 4,318 downwards.
CGGCTTGACGCGCAGTATCACAAATATCCGCGCCGCCTCCAACACACCGCCAGAACGAATTGCTCAATTTTCGCTTTTGTCTATTATGAAAGAAAACGAAAGCAAAGGGAGGCGCTCATGTTCCTGACAGGTCGTCAGACGGAGATTCTGGATCTGGCCAAGGTGGAGGGCCGGGTTCTTGTGGAGGATCTCGCGGCACGCTTCTCGGTCACGCCCCAGACGATTCGCAAGGATCTGAACGATCTCTGCGACAACAAGGTGCTGACCCGCATCCATGGCGGCGCGCTTTTTCCGAGCGGCAACGAGAACGTCAAATACGAGGCGCGCCGCTCGATTGCCGCACCGGAAAAGCAGGCGATCGGCAGGGCCGCGGCCGGGATGATTCCCGACAATTCCTCGCTCTTCATCAATATCGGCACGACGACGGAAGCCGTTGGCGAGGCGCTGCTCGACCACAAGGAGTTGATGGTTATCACCAACAACATCAACGTCGCCAATCGCTTGCGGGTCTACCCCTCCATCGAGGTGGTGATTGCCGGCGGCGTGGTGCGCGGCGCAGACGGCGGCATCGTCGGCGAGGCGGCGGTCGACTTCATCCGGCAGTTCAAGGTCGATTACGCCGTGATCGGCGTGTCTGCCATCGACCACGACGGCGCGCTTCTGGATTTCGACTACCGGGAGGTGAAGGTGGCCCAGGCGATCATCGCCAATGCGCGCCATGTCATCCTCGTGTCGGATGCAACGAAGTTCGAAAGAACCGCGCCGGTCCGCATCGGCCACCTGTCGCAGGTCCACACATTCATCACCGACCATTGTCCTTTCGACAACATCAGGGAGATCTGCGCGGAGCACGACGTCCGCATCATCGAGACGATGGCGGTCGGCCGGACATCGCAGTGAGATTTCTTTTCACATTCGTTTGACATTCGATATTTTTTCGTTTTAACTTTCCTTGCTTTCGCAAATGCGCAAAATGGTGCAATGCGAAACGGGAGGGGAATACCGGTGGACGACGTGATCCAGGACATCTTTGTCATTGGTGGTGGAATCAATGGTTGCGGCATTGCCCGCGACGCTGCGGGTCGCGGCTATTCCGTCGTTCTGGCCGAAATGAAGGACTTCGCGTCCGGCACATCCTCCGCCTCCACGAAGCTTATTCACGGCGGCCTGCGTTATCTCGAACACTACGAATTCCGCCTGGTGCGCGAAGCGCTGATGGAGCGCGAAGTGCTCTGGGCGATGGCGCCGCATGTCATCTGGCCGATGCGTTTCGTGCTGCCGTTCCAGAAGGGCGGCCCGCGCCCGGCTTGGCTGATCCGCCTTGGGCTTTTCCTCTACGATCACATCGGCGGCCGCAAGCTGCTGCCGGCGACCCGCACGCTGGATATGGCGCGCGACCCGGCCGGCAAGCCGCTGAAGGGACTTTTCCGCAAGGCCTTCGAATATTCCGACGGCTGGGTCGACGACGCCCGCCTCGTCGTGCTCAACGCCCGCGACGCCGCCGACCGCGGCGCCGACATCCGCGTGCGCACGAAGGTTGTCGGCGCACGGCGCGAAAACGGCCACTGGAAGGTCGAAACGGAAAATCTGGCAACCGGCGACCGGCAGACCGTGAAGGCGCGCATGCTGGTCAACGCCGCCGGCCCCTGGGTCGACAAGGTTCTGGCCGGCGCGCTCGGCCGCAACGACGTGCACAATGTTCGTCTCGTCCAGGGCAGCCATATCGTGGTGAAGAAGAAGTTCGCCGATCCGCGCGCCTATTTCTTCCAGAACCCGGACGGGCGGATTATGTTCGCCATTCCTTACGAAGACGATTTCACGCTGATCGGCACGACGGACCGCGACTATGACGGCGATCCGCGGGAAGTGCGCATCAGCGACGAGGAGATCGCCTATCTCTGCACCTCCGCCAGCGAATATTTCGCCGAACCTGTCGAGAAGTCCGACATCGTCTGGACCTATTCCGGCGTTCGCCCGCTCTTCGACGACGGTGCCAGCAAGGCGCAGGAGGCGACCCGCGACTATGTGCTGAAGCTCGAAGACGGCGCCGGACAGGCGCCCTTGCTCAACATCTTCGGCGGCAAGCTCACCACCTATCGACGCCTTGCCGAATCCGCGCTCGAGAAGATCGGCGAAGCGATCGGCGAAAAGGGTGCACGCTGGACCGCGAAGTCGCGGCTTCCGGGCGGTGACTTCCCCGTGACGCGGTTCGAAGATCAGGTCGCAACACTCGCCAAGCGTTACCCCTTCCTTACGGATGAACATGCGCGCCGCATGGTGCGCTTGTACGGGACAAAGGCAGCGGCAATACTCGGACAGGCGGCATCGACCGCCGATCTCGGCCGGCATTTCGGAAGCGACCTCTACGAGGCGGAAGTGCGCTGGCTGATCGAGGAGGAATGGGCCCGGCACGCCGAGGACGTGCTGTGGCGTCGCACCAAACGTGGACTACATCTGTCGGCCGCCGAGGCGGCCGCGCTGGAGGAATACATGGCGGGGGCCGGCACGCCCCATTGACGCCTGTTCCGATGGCTGGAGGAACATTGGAGACATGAATGCTTGAACTCAGGAACATCACGAAGATGGCGGGGGCGGAGACGCACATCCACCCGACCAGTCTCGTGCTCGAACGCGGCACGCTGAACGTGCTGCTCGGTCCGACGCTTTCGGGCACGACCTCGCTCATGCGCCTGATGGCCGGTCTCGACCGGCCGACGACGGGCTCCGTCTGGTTCGACGGCAAGGACGTGACCGGCGTGCGCGTGCAGGACCGCAGCATCGCCATGGTTTACCAGCAGTTCATCAACTACCCGGCGCTGACGGTCTACGAAAACATTGCCTCGCCGATGCGCATCAAGGGTGCCGACAAGGCGACGATCGACCGGGAAGTGCGCAAGGCCGCCGACCTCTTGAGGCTCGGCCCCTATCTCGACCGCACGCCGCTCAGCCTGTCGGGTGGCCAGCAGCAGCGCACCGCGCTCGCCCGCGCCATCGTCAAGAACGCAAGCCTCGTGCTGCTCGACGAGCCGCTCGCCAACCTCGACTACAAGCTGCGCGAGGAACTGCGCGAGGAACTGCCGAAGATCTTCGCGGCCTCCGGCGCGATCTTCGTCTACGCGACCACGGAGCCATCCGAGGCGCTGCTTCTCGGCGGCAACACGGCAACGATGGCCGAGGGCCGCATCACGCAGTTCGGCAGCACGATCGACGTCTATCGCCGCCCGACCGACCTCAAGACCGCGCGCACCTTCGCCGATCCGCCGCTGAACGCCATGGCGGTCGCCAAGAGCGGCGCGCAATTCACCTTTGAAGGGCGTCCGATCCTGCCGGTTCCGGCCCATCTCGCATCGCTTGCCGATGGCCCCTGCACGATCGCGTTCCACCCGCATCACCTGTCGCTGAAGGGCGGCCATGCCGCCGCGGCACCGCTGACGGTGCGGACCGCGATATCGGAAATCGCCGGCTCGGAAAGCTTCATTCACGTCGAGTTCGAGGGAAGCCGCTGGGTCATGCTCGCACCCGGCATCCACGACATCGATTCCGACACCATGATCACCGTGCATGTCGACACGCGCCATCTGATGGCCTTCGGCACGGACGGCAAGGCCATTGCCGCACCCGTTGCGGCAGCGGCCTGAGGAGGACACCATGGCACGCATCAATCTCGATCATATCCGCCACGCCTACGGCGAGACGCCGAAGTCGGAAGCCGATTATGCGCTGAAGGAAGTCCACCACGAATGGAAGGATGGCGGCGCCTACGCGCTGCTCGGCCCGTCCGGCTGCGGCAAGACGACCCTGCTCAACATCATTTCCGGCCTGCTGCATCCGTCCGAAGGACGCATCCTGTTCGACGGGCAGGACGTGACGAACCTGTCGACGCAGGAGCGCAACATCGCGCAGGTCTTCCAGTTCCCGGTCATCTACGACACGATGACGGTCTACGACAATCTCGCCTTTCCGCTCCGCAATCGCGGCGTTCCGGAGCCCAACGTCGACAAGCGCGTGCGCGAAATCCTCGAGATGATCGACCTTGCCGACTGGGCCAAGAAGACCGCGCGCGGCCTGACCGCCGACCAGAAGCAGAAGATCTCGCTCGGCCGCGGCCTGGTGCGCAACGACGTCAACGCCATTCTCTTCGATGAGCCGCTGACGGTCATCGACCCGCATATGAAATGGGTGCTGCGCTCGCAGTTGAAGAAGCTGCACCGCCAGTTCGGCTTCACCATGGTCTATGTCACGCACGACCAGACCGAGGCGCTCACCTTCGCCGACAAGGTCGTCGTCATGTATGACGGCCAGATCGTGCAGATCGGCA
>CAMPIK010000077.1 GCA_946886325.1 uncultured Shinella sp. | reverse complement strand
CCGAGGATGCGCACCTTTTCGGAGAAGAACCGCAGTTCCTCCAGCGCGCGGCGCACGTTGGCGTCATCAGGATGGCCCTCGATATCGGCGTAGAACTGCGTGGCGTAGAACTTGCCGCCGATCTGGTAGCTTTCGAGCTTCGTCATGTTGATGCCGTTCGTGGCAAAGCCGCCGAGTGCCTTGTAGAGCGCTGCCGGAATGTTGCGCACGTTGAAGACGAAGGTCGTGACGATGACCTCGTCGTCCTCTCGGCGCTCGATCGCCTGCTCCTCGCGCGACAGCACGACGAAGCGCGTGATGTTCGATTCGATGTCCTCGACATTCTCCGCGACGATCTCCAGACCGTAGAGGTCGGCGGCGAGCCGCGGCGCAAGGGCCGCCATGCTGCGGTTGCCGGTCTCGGCGACGAGCTTCGCCGCCCCCGCCGTATCGCCGGCGATAACAGGCTTCCAGCCGTTCAGCCTGACGATCTTGCGGCACTGGCCGAGCGCATGGATATGGCTGTGCACCGTGCGGATCTCGTCCGTCGAAACGCCGGGCAGGACCATCAACTGGAAGCGGATCGGCATGAAATATTCGCCGACGATATGGAGCCGCGATTCGGGCAGCAGGTGATGGATGTCGGCGACGCGGCCGGCGATCGTGTTTTCGATCGGGATCATGCCGATATCGGCATCACCGTTCTCGACGGCGAGAAACGCATCCTCGAAGGTCTGGCAGGGCAGCGGCTCCATGTCCGGAAACATGTCGCGGCAGGCCATGTCGGAGTTGGCGCCGAATTCGCCCTGGAAGGCGATCCTGTTGGTCGATGTCGTCATGTCGGGGATCCGTGTCAGGCGGTGGCGGCCAGGATGCGGCGCGCCTTTTCGAGGTCGGCGGGAGTATCGACACCGAGCGGAACCGTGTCAACGATCTCGGCATCGATGCGCATGCCGGCTTCGAGCGCCCGCAACTGTTCGAGCGACTCCCGTCGCTCGAGCGTCGAGGGCGGCAACGAGACGAAGGCTTCGAGCGCGGCACGGCGATAGGCGTAAAGGCCGATGTGGTGATAGAGCGGCCCCGCTCCGTAGGGTGCCGTCGCGCGCGTGAAATAAAGCGCCCTCAGCCGCGTCTCGGACAAGGGCGAACCGACGATCTTGACGACGCTGGGCTTCGTCTTTTCCTCCTCGTCGAGGATCTCGGTCGTCAGCGTCGCGATATCGGTCGATGCGTTTTCCAGCGGACGAAGGGCGGCGCGAACGGTGGCGCGATCGATCGTCGGCAGGTCGCCCTGCACGTTGATGATGGTGCGGGCTTTCCCCTCCGGATCGACCTTCAGCATCGCCTCGCGGATACGGTCGGAACCCGACTGGTGATCGGCGCGCGTCATGACGGCCTCGAAGCCGGCGGCGACCACCGCATCGTAGATATCCTGGTGGTCGACGGCGACGACGACCCGCCCGACCTCCGCTTCCGCGGCACGGCGCGCCACCTGCACGATCATCGGCGCGCCTGCGATATCGGCCAGCGGCTTGCCCGGCAAGCGGGTCGACGCCATGCGTGCGGGGATCAGAACCAGCACCTGTTCAAATTCTGCGGGATTCATTGCCTGCCCTTCAAAACCCCCGCGAAAAGTGTCAAAAGGTCTCAGTGCGGGAGCTACAATCCTTGTTGCAACGACGCAGCAAAAGACATAGGTTCCGCGCGATTTCAAGACTGGCCGGCGTGCTATCGCCGGTTCGCGAGGGAGCGTTTGCGGATGAACTCTTATGTGAACATGGGCGTTGGTGCCTTTCTCGGGACCGTCTTCGTCCTGATGTCGGTATCGATCGCATCGGAAGGCGTGTTCCATTCGGAAGCTCCGGAGAAGGAAGGCTTCGCGATCATCGCCGAAGAGGCCCCGGCCGCAGGCGGCGCGGAAGAGCCGGCTGCTATTCCGATCGCAGAACTTCTGGCGCAGCACAACGACGTCGGCGCAGGCGAGACGGCCTTCAAGAAATGCGCGAGCTGTCACACCACGGAGAATGGCGGCGCCAACAAGGTCGGCCCCAATCTCTGGAACATCGTGAACCGCCCGATCGCCTCGCATGAAGGCTTCTCCTATTCCGCCGGCATGACGACCTTCTCGGAAAACCACACGGTCAACTGGGATTACGATCACCTGAACTACTTCCTGGAAGCGCCGAAGAAGCACGTTCCGGGCACGGCCATGGGTTTCGTCGGCCTGAAGAAGAACGACGAGCGCGCCAACCTGATCGCCTATCTGCGCACGCTCTCCGACAACCCGGCACCGCTGCCAGCCGTCTCGACCGAAGGTGCTGAAGCGAAGCCGGCTGCCGAAGGCGGCGAGGCTGCGACCGGGGAAGCCGCTCCGGCCGGCCAGAACGGCGACGCGGCAACCACCGAGACCCCGGCTGCAGAAGATGGCGCCGCGACCACGACCGAAACGCCGGCTGCCGAAGGCGAGAAGGCCGCCGAACCCACCACCGAACAGGCGCCGGCGACCGGCGAAGCCGAAGAAACGGCCCCGGCCGCGCAGTAGACGCCGGCCGAAGGCAGAGATACGAAACCCGGCCTTCGCGCCGGGTTTTTTGTTGTCCGGATCGTCGATACGCGGCCTTGCTGGACGCGCAGGAACCGCCCCGCCTGGGGGCGGGCACGGTGATGGTTCTCTCAGCGGAAGAGCGTCAGCAAGACCTCAGGGCTGGAATTGGCGACGGAGAGGGCCTGCGTGGCGAGCTGGCGCTGCGTCTGCAAGGCCTTCAGGCGTGCCGATTCGGTATTCATGTCCGCATCGACGAGCCGGCCGATGCCGGAATCGATCGAGTCGGAGAGTTTCGACACGAACTCCGTCTGCAGATCGATCCGCATCGAGATCGACCCCAGGTTCGCCGCGGCATCCGTCATCAGCGAAAGCGCGTCGTCCACCATCTGCACGAGCCCGTCGAGGGCATCGGATGTGGTCGAATTGTCGATGGTGAAGGCGACGACGGATGCGGTCTGGCTTGCCGCGACGGAGGAGACGTCGATGGCCCAGAGACCGCTTCCCGAATCCTCGAATGCGACTTCCTGGTCGGGGACCGTCGTCTGGTCCACGGCGCGCACCCAGGTGTCGTCGGCAACCTGCACGTAACTGTCGGTGCCGTCGAAACCGTAGCGGCCGTCGAACGTGGTCGTGCCTCCACCGGCCGCGATCACCTGATCGGTCGTGAAGGATGCGACGGAATAGGATGCGGTGACGCCGGCAACGTTGATATCGACCGAAACGGCCGGGCCGGTGATCGTGGTGGTCGAATCGAGGATGCCGGTATCGCCGCCCTCGTCGATGAGTACCGTGGTCGAATCGAGCGTATAGGTGATGCGCGTGATCGAGACGTTGCCGCCCGCATCGCGCACGAAGGACGACGCGACCGTGCGGTCCAGGCTGCCGCCTGCGGCCGTGATATCGGCCTTCAGCCAGTTCTGGCCGGAGAAGGAGGCGGCATCGGCGATGCCGACGAGTTGATCCTGCAACTGGCTGATCTCGTCCTGGATCTTCGTCCGGTCGACGCCATCTTCCGTCGCCATGACGAGCTTGGCCTTGATCTCCTTGACCACGTCGACGGCCGCATCCATCCCGGCATAGGCGGCATCGACCTTGGCCGAGCCGAGGCCCAGCGCATCGTGCACGGCGGCAAGGCTGCTGTCGTCCGACCGCATCGTGGTCGCAATCGACCAGTAGGCGGCGTTGTCGGACGCGGTTTCGACGCGCAGGCCGGAGGAAATCTTCGCCTGCGTCGCATCAAGCTGAGAATTGATTGAGCGCAATGTGGACAACGCGGCGATCGACGCCACGTTCGTCAGCAAACTCGTCATGGTCAATGCCCCATACGCAATACTTCAAAGGGACAGTCCGGGCTCTACCGGCGGCGGCGTGCAGCATCATGCTTGTCGTCGCTTCGTGACGGAAGGTCGACACACCGCTCGTAGGAGAATTGGTAATCGGTTAAGGTTAACAACTCGCAAAACGTGCAAACAAGGTGTGACTTTTGTTGCGCACTGCCGTTGCGGAAGGCTGGAGCCGTACACGCAGATTTGTGCGCCCGATATGCGATTGATCGAAGCGATTCAGCCGAGAATCCAGGCCCAGAGCGAGACTGTGAAGACGCCGATCGCCGTCGTTAGCGTGATCGTCGACGAGGCGAGCCCGTGGCCGACGCCGAAATGATTGGCCAGAAGCCAGGCATTGACGCCTGTCGGGACCGAGGATGTGAGGACCATCGCCGCCGTCCATTCCGGGCTGAGGCCGAGGATCCGGCAGGCGAGATAGACGGATGCCGGCAGCAGGACGAGCTTGAAGGCCGTCATCGCCACGGCCGGGCCGAGATTGCCGCGCACGCCATATTTCACCACGGCCATGCCGATGGAGATCAAAGCCGCCGGTGCCGCCACGCCGGCGATCTGGTCCACGATCACCTTGACCGGACCCGAGAGCGGAACGCCGCCGGTGTGGAAGAGCGCACCGGCCACAAGCCCGATGACCAGCGGATTGCGCACGAGGCTCTTGCCGATGCCAATTAGCAGGTGGGCGATGCTTTGCGATGGCCGCGTGCCTTCCCGCCGCTCCGCCCGCTCCATCAGCAGGCTTCCGGCGATCATCATCACCGGCAGGTGGACGGAGAGCAGGATCGAGATCGCGACCAGCCCCTCCTCGCCGACGATACGCGCAACGAGCGGAAGGCCGATGAAGACGCTGTTGGCGAAGGCCGAGGAGACGCCCGCCAGCACGCCGATGCGGCCGTCCCGCTTGAACACCATCGTCGCGGTCAGATGCGCGACGGTCCAGGTGACGGCGACGCCCGCGAAATAGGCGACCCAGATGCCCCAGGGCGACTGCCCCTCGAATTCCGCCTCGGCGATCGTGCGGAACAAGAGGACGGGAACGGCGACGCGGAAAACGAACTCGCCCAGCGCCTCGCCGACGGTGACGTTCAGATAGCCTGATTTCACAAGGATGAAACCGAGCAGGATCAGCGCGAAGATCGGGACGACATTGAAGGCGACGGCGGACATGGGCAACTTGGGAGGTTTGCAGCGGGAGAGGCGGGCCGGACGGATCCGGGCTTGGGACCAGCGGTAGAGCAAGACCGGCGGCAGGTCCATGCATGCAGGGCTATGGACATGAAAAAAGCGGGGCTGAACCCCGCTTCCCCATTCCCGACAGTGCCGGGAAACGCTTCGATGACTGCCAGTACATCCGTGGTCAGCCCGCCGAAGCAGAACTTGATGTTTTTCCCTAGCGTTCTCTCACAACAATCGTGTGACAACGTTTTGGAAAGACGATGGAAGCATGGTCGGCGCAATTGGTTAACAAATCGTTAACGACCAAACATCGAGCTGAATTAGGAAAAATTAATATTCCGGGAAGCAGTTCGCGGAAGGAAATTCCGGATGTATGCTGATCGCAGGAATGGAATAGCGCCGCCATTCGATTGCCACGCTTGACTTTGACCCTTCAACCTTCGCATTCTGGCCTCCAAAGCAAGGAAGGGAGCAGTCATGCGATTTACCAGAAGAATTCTCGCGGCCGGTGCGATCATCGGCTCCTTGGCCGTCGGCCTGAGCTTCGCCGTCGCGCAGACGCCGGCCTTCTTCCGGATCGGCACGGGCGGCACGGCCGGCACCTACTATCCGATCGGCGGCCTGATCGCCAACGCCATTTCCGGTGCCGAGGAAGGCAAGGGCGTGCCCGGCCTGGTGGCGACCGCGGTTTCGTCGAACGGTTCGGTGGCGAATATCAACGCGGTCCAGGGCGGCTCGCTGGAATCCGGCTTCTCGCAATCCGACGTCGCCTATTGGGCCTATAGCGGAACCGGCCTCTACGAAGGCAAGGGCAAGGTCGAGGATCTGCGCGCGATCGCGACGCTCTATCCCGAGACGATCCACCTCGTCGCGCGCAAGGATGCCGGCATCAACTCGGTCGCCGACCTCAAGGGCAAGCGCGTCTCGGTCGACGAGCCGGGCTCCGGCACCATCGTCGACGCGCGCATCGTGCTCGGCGCCTTCGGCCTGACGGAAGACGACATCGAGGCGGAATACCTGAAGCCCGGCCCGGCCGGCGATCGCCTGCGCGACGGCGCGCTCGACGCCTATTTCTTCGTCGGCGGCTATCCGACGGGCGCAATCTCGGAACTGGCGACCTCGGCCGGCATCTCGCTCGTGCCGATCACCGGTCCGGAGGTCGACAAGATGCTGGAGGAATACAGCTTCTTCGCCAAGGACACCGTTCCGGCGGAAACCTATACCGGTGTCGGCGAAACGCCGACGATCTCGGTGGCCGCCCAGTGGGTGACGAGCGCCAAGCAGCCGGATGACCTCGTCTACAACATCACCAAGGTCATGTGGAACGACGCGACGCGGGCATCGCTCGACGCCGGTCACGCCAAGGGCAAGCTGATCACGCTGGATACCGCAACGGATGGCATCGGCATTCCGCTGCATCCGGGCGCCGAGCGCTTCTATCGCGAAGCCGGCGTTCTGAAATAGACCGCCCGCGATCGATGACGAACCGGAAGGCGGCCGCGACGAGCAGGCCGCCTTCTTCATACCCGGCGACAGGACAGAGCGGACACGGCAATGACGGCAGAACCGAAATCCTCACCGATGGAACTCGATGAAGCCAAGGCGCGCGAACTCGAAGAGAAATTCGATTCGGAGATCCGCTTCCGGCCGCTCTCGCCCTTCACGGGCCGCCTCGTCGGCGTGCTGTTGGTCGCGCTGTCGATCTTCCACTACTATACGGCCGGCTTCGGGCTCCTGTCCGAGGTGATGCATCGCGGCATCCATCTCTCCTTCGTGCTCGGCCTCGTCTTTCTCGTCTTCCCGTTCACGCGGCGCGGCTACGACCAGCCGGCCGACAGCAGCCTGCTGAGGCCGCTCGGCATTTCGATCATCGACTGGCTGCTTGCGATCGGCGCCGTTGCCGCCGTCCTGCATGTGCCACTCATCCCGCTCGACGATCTCGCCTTCCGCGTCGGCAATCCGACGACGCTCGACGTGGTGCTCGGCGGCACGCTGATCATCGTGCTGCTCGAGGCGACGCGCCGCTCGGTCGGCTGGCCGCTGCCGATCATCGCCACCTGCTTCATGCTCTATGCGATCTTCGGCCCCTCGATGCCGGGCATCCTCGTGCATCCCGGCGCGACCGTTTCGCAGCTCGTCGACCATCTCTACCTGACGAGCCAGGGCATCTACGGCATCGCGCTCGGCGTGGTCGCGACCTATGTCTTCCACTTCGTGCTCTTCGGTGTGTTCGCCACCCGCATCGGCCTCGGCCAGCTTTTCCTCGACTGCGCCGCCTGGGTCGCCGGGCGATATGCCGGCGGACCGGCCAAGGTCTCGATCTTCGGCTCCGCCCTCTTCGGCATGATCTCCGGCTCGTCGGTCGCCAATACGGTGACGGTCGGCTCGCTGACGATCCCCGCGATGATCCGACTCGGCTACAAACGGCCATTTGCTGCGGCCGTTGAATCGGCCTCGTCCACCGGCGGGCAGATCACCCCGCCCATCATGGGGGCAGCGGCCTTCCTGATGATCGAGTTCCTCAACCTGCCCTATACGACGATCATCCTAGCTGCGATCGTGCCGGCCTTCATGCATTTCTTCGGCGTGCTGGTTCAGGTTCATTTCGAGGCGAAGCGCACCGGGCTGCGCGGCATGCGGCCCGACGAGATGCCGGACCTGAAGGAAGCCTTCAAGCGCGACTGGCCGACCGTCATCCCGCTGATCGTGCTGATCGCCATCCTGCTGATGGGCTACACGCCCTATCTCGCGGCCTTCTGGGGCATCACGCTCTGCGTCGCCGTCGGCCTGCTCAATCCGCGCAAGCGCATGTCCCTGCTCGAAGTGTTCGAAGGACTGCGCGACGGCGCCAAATATGCGCTGGCGGTCGGTGCGGCGGCCGCGACCGTCGGCATCATCGTCGGCGTCGTGACGCTGACCGGCGTCGGCTTCAAGATCTCCTTCATCGTGACGTCGACGGCGGCCGAGATGGCGAACTGGGTCGGTACGTTCACCCCGGCATTCCTGTTTGGCCCGCAGACGCTGACGCTGCTCTTCTCGCTGATCATGACGGGGATCGTCTGCATCCTGATGGGCTGCGGCATTCCGACGACGGCCAACTACATCATCATGGCGACGATCGCTGCACCAACGCTCGGCATGCTCGGCGTCGAGCCGATCGTGGCGCATTTCTTCGTCTTCTATTACGGGGTGCTGGCCGACATTACGCCGCCGGTTGCGCTCGCGGCCTATGCCGCTGCCGGCATGGCGGGGGCCGATCCGTTCAAGACGGGCAACACCGCCTTCCGGCTCGGGCTCGGCAAGGTTCTGGTGCCCTTCGTCTTCGTGTTCTCGCCATCGCTGCTGCTGGTAACGGCGGACTTCACCTGGACGAACTTCGCCATCGCCTTCATCGGCTGCACGGTCGGCATCACCTGCCTCGGCGCGGCGCTGTCGGGCTTCATGCTCGTTCGCACGCGCATGTGGGAAAATATCCTGCTGATCGCGGCTGCGATCCTGCTCGTGGTGCCCGAACTCTATTCATCGCTGATCGGTGCGGCGATGATCGCTCCGGTCGTCTTCCGCCACCTGCAGGCACACCGCAGGGGCGACGCGACCGTCGCGTCGCCCTGATCGGTCCCGTCTGTCAGTTCGCGACCCGGCTGCCGGGGAAGAGAAGCTCGATGAAGCTCTCTGCCGTCGGCTGCGGTTCGTGATTGGCAAGCCCTGGCCGCTC
>CAMPIK010000076.1 GCA_946886325.1 uncultured Shinella sp. | reverse complement strand
GTCTGGGACTATCATTTCGACCCGCAGACCAATGTCATCGACGTGCATGTCTCGCGGCTCCGCTCGAAGATCGAGAAGGACTTCGACCAGCCGCTGCTGCGCACGGTGCGCGGCGCGGGCTACATGATCAAGGACGGAGCCTGAGACCCGGATGCTGGCACGCCTTGCCATGCTCTATCGCACGACGGCGGTGCGGCTATCGGCCCTCTACCTCCTGTTCTTTGCCGCCTGCGCGGCCTTTCTCGTGGTCTATGTCACCTCGATGTCGGAGGGGCTGCTACAGCAGCAGACCCGCGATTCCGTGGCCGCCGAGGCCGGCGAGATCAACCAGGTCTTCGAGCGCAGCGGCATGAACGGTCTCCTGAAGACCATGGAGCGGCGGGCGCGCCAGCCGGGCGCCAATCTCTATGTGATCGCAAGCCCCTCCGGCGAACTGCTGGCCGGCAACGTGCTCTCGCTGCAGCCCGGCGTGCTCGACAACGAGGGCTGGACGCAGAACGCCTTCCGCTACCAGCGTTTCGAGGACCAGCCGGAAAGCGAGCGCCACACGGCGCGCGCGCAGGTCTTCGTGCTCTCCAACGGGTTGCGCGTGCTGGTCGGACGCGATCTCGGCGAACCGGAGCATTTCCGCGGCCTCGTGCGCCAGGCGCTCGTGGTGGCGCTCGGCATCATGGGGCTGGGCGCGCTTGCGATCTGGTACTTCATCGGACGCAATGCGCTGCGCCGGATCGATCGCATGTCGGAGGCGGGCCAGAAGATCATGGCCGGCGACCTCTCCCAGCGGCTGCCGCTCGGCGGCTCCGGCGACGAGTTCGACCGGCTTTCGGATTCGCTCAACACCATGCTCGGACGGATCGAGAAACTCGACGAGGGTCTGAAGCAGGTCTCCGACAACATCGCGCATGACCTGAAGACGCCGCTGACACGGCTGCGCAACAAGGCGGAGGCCGCCCTGTCTGGCAAGGCGCGGGCCGGGGACCTGCGCATGGCGCTGGAGGAGGTCATCGGCGAATCGGACCAGCTCATCCGGACCTTCAATGCCCTGCTGATGATCTCCCGCGTCGAGGCCGGGCAGACGGCGGCGGAGATGTCTCCGGTCGACCTGACGCGCATCGCCGGCGACAGCGTCGAACTCTACGAGCCGCTGGCCGAGGATGCGCACCTGTTTCTCAAGCCGGATCTGGCCGACGGCGTCACGATCAGCGGCAACCGGGAACTGATCGGACAGGCCCTCGGCAACCTGATCGACAATGCGGTCAAATATGCCGAAGGCGCTGAGAATCCGGAGATCCGGGTGTCGCTTGTCCGTGACAAGGATGCGGTGGTGCTCTCCGTTGCCGACCACGGACCGGGCATTCCGGAGGACAAGCAGGCAGAGGTCACCAAGCGCTTCGTGCGGCTGGACGAAAGCCGGTCGAAGCCCGGAACGGGGCTCGGCCTCTCGCTTGTCGAGGCGGTCATGGAGATGCATGGCGGGCGGCTGGAGCTTGCCGCAAGCGACCCTTCGGCCGAAATCGGTCGTGGTTTGACGGTGCGCATGGTTTTCCCGTCGCCGCAGGGCTGATAGACCCTCTTTCGGGCCGGGCATCATGGAGGAATGGTGTCCGGGCGGATGCGGGAGAACCATCATGACCTTGACCGAGACGACACGCCTTGCCGACATGGCGGCCTGCCCGATCCGGCCGATGAGCCAGACGGATGCGAAATCCGTGCTGGCCGACCTGAAGGAAATCGGGCGTGGCGAGCCGGCCGTGGCTGCGATGCTGTCAAACGAGGGGCCGCTGCGGGATTTCGTGGGTGCGGCCTTTTCGCTGTCGCCCTTCCTGCGGGACACCGCGAACGTGACGCCCTCGCTGCTGGCAACGGCGGTCGTAGAACCGCTCTTGCCGGCGATCTGGGCGGCGATCGCGGCGGCCCGGAAAGCCTGGGACCCCGCGGTCCACGACGATACGAGCGAGGCCGCGGTAATGTCGCGCCTGCGGGTCGCCAAGCGCGCGGTGGCGTTCCTGACCGCGATGGCCGATCTCGCCCGCATCTTCGACGGGCGCCAGACGACGCATTTCCTCAGCGATCTCGCCGAGGCGGCGGTCTCGGCGGCGATCGATCATCTGCTGTTGCAGGCGGATGCTTCCGGCAAGCTGGTGCTGAAACAGCGCGACAGGCCGAGCGAGGGCTCCGGCCTCGTGGTGCTCGGCATGGGCAAGCTCGGCGCGCTCGAGCTCAACTATTCCTCCGATATCGACCTCGTCGTCTTCTTCGATCCGATGGCGGAGATCGCCGCCGATCCGACTGAGGCGTCGGAGACTTTCGCGCGTTTGACCCGCCGGCTGATCCGGATTCTGCAGGAGAGGACGGCGGACGGCTATGTCTTCCGCACCGATCTGAGACTGAGGCCCGATCCGGGGGCGACGCCGCTCGCGATCTCCGTCGATGCGGCGATGCTCTATTACGAAAGCCGGGGGCAGAACTGGGAGCGTGCCGCCTTCATCAAGGCGCGGCCGGTCGCGGGCGATATAAAGGCTGGCGAAAACTTCCTGCGCGAGCTGACGCCCTTCGTTTTCCGCAAATATCTCGATTATGCGGCGATCGCCGACATCCATTCGATCAAGCGGCAGATCCATGTGCACAAGGGCCATGGCGAGATCGCGGTCAAGGGGCACAATGTAAAGCTTGGGCGCGGCGGTATCCGCGAGATCGAGTTCTTCGTCCAGACGCAGCAACTGATCGCCGGCGGGCGGGTGCCGGCCCTGCGGTTGCGGGCGACCGAGGCGATGCTGCATGCGCTTGCCAAGGCGAACTGGATCGACGCGGCGACGCGCGACGAACTGGCCGAAGCCTACTGGTTCCTGCGCGATATCGAACATCGCATCCAGATGGTGCGCGACGAGCAGACGCATCAGCTGCCCGACAGCGAAGCCGAGCTGAAGCGCATTACCTATATGACCGGCTTTGCCGACACGGCGTCCTTCGCCGCACGGCTCACGGCGGTTCTGGAGACGGTGGAGCGGCGCTATGCGGCGCTTTTCGAGCAGGAGGAGCGGCTGTCCTCCGACGCCGGCAACCTCGTCTTCACCGGCCAGAAGGACGATCCGGAAACGCTGGAGACGCTGCGCAAGCTCGGCTTCGAGCGGCCGGCCGACATGTCCCGCACCATCCGCACCTGGCACTACGGCCGCTACCGCGCGACCCAGTCGGTCGAGGCGCGCGAGCGGCTGACGGAACTGACGCCGGAACTTCTCAGGGTCTTCGGCATGAACAAGCGGGCGGACGAGGCTCTGCTGCGCTTCGACAGCTTCCTCTCGGGCCTGCCGGCGGGCATCCAGCTTTTCTCGCTGCTCGGCAACAATCCGGCGCTTCTTTCTCTCATCGTCAACATCATGTCGGCCGCCCCCCGGCTTGCCGACATCATTGCCGCCAAGCCGCATGTCTTCGACGGCATGCTCGATCCGGCGCTTCTCGCCGAGCTGCCGACGCGCGAATACCTCGAGGAGCGCATCGGCGGCTTCGTGGCGGGCGCGCGGCATTACGAGGAGGTGCTCGACCGGCTGCGCATCATTGCAGCGGAACAGCGCTTCCTGATCGGCATCCGTCTTCTGACCGGCGCGATCGGCGGCGCGCAGGCCGGCCGCGCCTTCACGCATCTCGCCGACCTGATCGTTGCGGCAGCACTCGACGCGGTGACGAAGGAGATCGAGGCGGCGCATGGCACCTTCGACAAGGGACGCGTCGCCGTGCTCGGCATGGGCAAGCTCGGCAGCTACGAACTGACGGCGGGCTCGGACATCGACCTCATCCTGCTCTACGACCACGATGGCGAGGCGCAGGAATCGAACGGCCCGAAGCCCCTCGATCCGACGCGCTACTACGCGCGCATGACGCAGCGGCTGATCGCGGCGCTTTCGGCACCGACTGCCGAAGGTGTGCTCTACGAGGTCGATCTGCGCCTTCGCCCTTCCGGCAACAAGGGGCCAGTCGCCACCCGCATCACGGCATTTTCGAAATACCAGGAGGAAGAGGCCTGGACCTGGGAGCACATGGCGCTGACCCGCGCCCGCGCCGTCTGCGGCGACGAGAGCCTATGCCGGGACGCCGAGGCGGTCATCCAACGCATCCTCGCCCGCAAGCGCGATGCGAAGAAGATCGCGGCCGACGTCGCCGAGATGCGGGGCATGATCGAGGCGGAGAAGCCGGCCAAGGATGCCTGGGATCTAAAACTTGTTCCCGGCGGGCTGATCGACATCGAGTTCATCGCCCAGTATCTGGCGCTCGTCGCGCCGACCGTTGCGGGTGCCGCGCCGCCGCGCAACGTCTCGACGGACGAGATGCTGGCATCGCTTGGCGCCGGCATGATGGACGCCAACGATCTCGACGTGGTGCAGAAGGCGCTGTCGCTGGAGACCGAGATATCGCAGATCGTGCGTCTCTGCATCGATGGCGACTTCGACCCGAAGGAGGCGCCGGCAGGGCTGATCGATCTCGTCGCAAGGGCAGGGGACTGCCCTGATATCAAGACGCTGGAAGCGGAAATCCGCCGGCTCGCCAAGGCGGTGCGGCGGATTTTTCAGTCGGTGGTCGGCAAGGTCGCTGCCGGCTGAGGAACCTGTCGCTATGCCGCGGCTTTCGTCCGCGCCTTCATCAGGCCGTCGCATTCCGGAATGCGCACCGAGATGATCGTGCCCTTGCCCTCGGCGGACTGGATGCGCATGGCGCCGCCATGCAGCCGCGTCAGCGAGCGCGAGATCGCAAGTCCGAGGCCCGAGCCGCCCTTGCTCTTGGCATACTGGCTCTGCACCTGCTCGAACGGATGGCCGATCTTGGCGAGTGCCTCCTTCGGTATGCCGATGCCGGTATCGGCGATGGTGAGCGTCACGGCGCCGGCGACCTTGCGGGCGCGCACCTGCACCCGCCCGCCGTCATTGGTGAACTTCATCGCGTTGGACAGAAGGTTCAGGAGAATCTGCTTCATCGCGCGCCGGTCGGCGATCAGGGCGAGACCGGACGCGATTTCCTGTTCGACACGGATGTTCTTCTGCGTCGCCTGGATCGCCGTCAGGCGGAGCGTTTCCTCGATCAGCGGCGCAAGGTCGATGCTGTCGCAGCTGATGCGCATATGGCCGGCCTCGATCTTCGACATGTCGAGGATGTCGCTGATGACGTTCAGCAGATGCTTGCCGCTTTCATGGATGTCGTGGGCATATTCGTCGTATTTCTCCGAGCCGAGCGGCCCGAACATCTGGTTCTGCAGGATTTCCGAGAAACCGAGGATGGCGTTGAGCGGCGTGCGCAGCTCATGCGACATGTTGGCGAGGAACTCCGACTTCGCCCGGTTCGCCGCCTCGGCGCGTTCCTTTTCCGCCTGGTAATTGGCGTTGGCGATCGAGAGCTCCGTCTTCTGGTGCTCAAGCGTCGCCTGGGAGCGCGACAGGTCATCGATCGTCGCCATCAGCCGGCGCTCGGATTCGCGCAGCCGCACCTGGTGGCGCTTGATCATGGTAATATCGGTGCCGACCGACACGAGGCCGCCGTCGCGGGTGCGCCGCTCGTTGATCTGCAGCCACCGCTCGTCAGCGAGTTGCACTTCGGCCGTGCGGGCGCTGTGGGCCCGGTCGCTGTCGGCAAGGCGCCGCTCGATGACCGGGCGCACGGCTGCCGCATGCACGACGAGGCGTTCGGTACCGGGCACGAGCACGTCATCAGGCAGCCCGTAGGCCTGCTGGTAATGCGCATTGCACATGACGAGCCGGTCGCTCTTGTCCCAGAGCACGAAGGTCTCCGAGGTGCTCTCGATGGCGTCCGCCAGCCGCTGGTCGGCCTCCTGGTAGCGCTGGGCGAGGCGATGCTGTTCGGTCACGTCCATGGCGATGCCGATCATGTGCATCCGGCCGGACGACATGCGGATCAGCTGGGCGCGGGCACGAAGCCAGACATAGTGGCCTTCCGCATGGCGCATCCGGAACACCTGGTCGACCTGCCGTGCCTCGCCTTTGCCGATGGCGCGCGCGACCTGGTAGATGCCGTCGTCGTCGGGGTGCATCAGCCGCGCCGCGTCGCCGAAGGACAGCACGTTCTCGCGCGGCACCATGCCGAGCATCTCGTACATCGAACGCGACCAGAAGAGCCGACGATTGGTGAGGTCGAAATCCCAGAGGCCGCAGCGCCCGCGGGCAAGCGCCGTTTCGACGCGCAGGTTCGATTCCGCGAAGATCGCATCCGCATCGCGCGCCCGCTTCGCCTGGATGTAATAGGCGTAGAGAATGACGAGCAGGATCGCCGAGATGCCGGCAAAGAGCGTGACGTTGAGGGAGAGTTCGTCGCGCCAGAGACGGTCCACCCGCTCCAGCGAACTGGCGATGAGCACGAAGCCGCCGCTGTCGCGATCCTGCACGACCGAGACATAGTGCTCGACGCCGCCGATCAGCGCGCGGGAGACGCCGCCCGGACCGCCGAAATACTGGATTGCCGCCACTTCAGGGGCGAAATGCGCGGTCGAGAGGCCGACATAGCCGGCGCCGGACAGCGAGGCCGCGAAGATGCGCCCGCCCTTCTTGGCGAAGAGGACCAGCGCGCCTGATGGCAGACGGTCCTGCGGCAGATGGCTTGTCAGGATCTTTTCGACCGGTGCGCGTTCGCCAGCCGCAAGCAGGTCCGCATTGGCGCCGGAAAAGACCGCGCCGACCGCAGCCGCCGTCAGGGCCGTCGCCTCCCGGACATTCGCGTCCAGCCGCTGGTGCTCCATGACGATGCCGGTGAGCCTCGCCAGGCCGACCACCAGCAGAAACGCTATGATCAGCACCGGGATCGACCGCTTGAGAGCCGGTTCGGCTCGTGTCAGATGGCGCGCAGCAGGACCCGCGAACCATCGCGTCCGTCCTGTAAACCCGCGTTCCCAGGCCGCAACCCCCGGAAATTTGAGTCGAATCCGCTCGCCGGCTGCGCTTCCTCGTTGCGCGTCCGCCATTTTGTCTACCTTGTCGCCTCTGTTGATTCGTTACGCCGCTCGTCCGAATCTAACCTAATGAATCATTCGTGATTCGCGTTGTCCAGAGGCAAAGGTAAATGTTTCTTAACCAATTCTAATGGTTGGGAAATCATAGTCCGCCCGGCAGGCAAGCGGTGCCGGGCGCAGACGTCGTCGGCACGCTCGCCGCTATCCCTTCAGCATGCGCTCGACGATGTCGGAGACATCGGGCGAAAGCTTCTCGGCCGCCGAAATCTGGCGCAGCGCATTGCGCGCGTGGTCTGCGCGCACTTCTTCGAGCGAGCGCCAGGAGCGCATCGATGTGAGGATGCGGGCGGCGAGCTGCGGGTTCTTCGGGTCGATCTCAAGGATCTGCCCGGCCAAGAAGCGATAGGCTTCTCCGTCGGCACGATTGAAGCCGGTGGGGTTCGAAAAGGCGAAGGTGCCGACGAGTGCGCGCATGCGGTTCGGGTTCGACCGGTTGAAATGCGGACCGTCCATCAGCGCCTTGACCCGGTCGAGCGTCTCTGCGCCCGGAATGGTCGACTGGATCGAGAGCCACTTGTCGATGACGAGCGCATTGCCGGAAAAGCGCGTGCGGAAGTCTTCGAGCGCCTTCACCGTCTCCGGTGCGTCGGGGAAGCGATGGGCGAGTACTGTGAGGGCCGAGCTCAGGTCCGTCATGTTGTTGGCGGCGGCAAAGGCGTCGGAGGCGCGCGCCGGGTTGCCCTCGGCGATCGCCAGATAGGTGAGCGCGGCATTGCGCAGCGCCCGCCGTCCGGCGCTGTCGGCATCCGGCACGAAGGGGCCGGACGTGCCATAGGCCTCGTAGAGACGCGCGAAGCAATCGGCGCCGGCGCTTGCAACGGCGGACAGGACCGCCTCGCGACCGGTGCGGATCGCATCGGGATCGTTGTTGCTGCCGAGTTCGCGGGCGATGTCCGCCTCGCTCGGTAGCGCCAGAACCTGTGCGCGGAAAGCCGGCTCCAGCGTGTCGTCGTCGGCCAGTTCGACCAGTGTGGCGGCCAGCAGCGGATGGGTCTCGACGGGCTTGCCCGCCTTGGCGTTGCGCGCCGCTTCCACGAGGTTCGGCAGAGCGAGGTCGTTCAGCGCCTGCCAGCGGGCGAAGAGATCGCGGTCATGGCGCGCGATATGCGCGAGATCCGTCGGCGCCTGTTCGAAATGCAGGTTGACCGGGGCCGAGAAGCTGCGGTTGAGCGTCACGACCGGGCGCGACGGGATGCCGGCGAAGGTCACGGTCTGCTTGCGCGCCGTCAGGTGCAGCACGTCGCCGGTGACTTCGGCACCCTCGATTTCGGTCGGCGTTGCCTCCGAGCCATCGGCCAGCAGCAGGCCGAAGCGCAGCGGAATGTGCATCGGCTCCTTGGCGGATTGCCCCGGCGTCGGCGGCACCATCTGCTCAAGCGAGAGCGTGAAGGTCGCCCTGGACTGATCGTAGGCCGTCGAGACGGTGATCAGCGGCGTGCCGGCCTGGTGATACCAGAGCGAGAACTGCGTCAGGTCGCGGCCGCTTGCTTCCTCGAAGCATTTGACGAAATCCTCGATCGTCGCCGCATCGCCGTCGTGGCGTTCGAAATAGAGGTCCATGCCGCTCTTGAAGAGGTCCTTGCCGAGCAGCGTCGCGATCATGCGCGTCACCTCGGAGCCCTTCTCGTAGACGGTCGTCGTGTAGAAGTTGTTGATTTCGCGATACTTCGTCGGGCGGACCGGATGGGCGAGCGGTCCGGCGTCCTCGGGGAACTGCTCGGACTTCAGATGCCGCACCTCGGCGATGCGCTTGACGGCGCGCGAGCGCTGGTCGGCGGAAAACTCGTGGTCGCGATAGACCGTCAGGCCTTCCTTCAGGCAGAGCTGGAACCAGTCGCGGCAGGTGATGCGGTTGCCGGTCCAGTTGTGGAAATA